>JAFULP010000076.1 GCA_017473285.1 Clostridia bacterium | reverse complement strand
GTTAAGTTCCTTATCCGACATATCATATATTCGCTTAAATTCGTCCCTTTCTACTCCATCGCCCGACACAAACAGCACCGCTTCAATCACTCGTGCAATATCTGCTATTTTCATTTATTTTCTCCTTATGTTTTGTTAATTTGTGTTACTATCTAAAAACTATTTTTAACACTAATTTTTTTAAGATAGTTCAACAAATTACTCTTCTTCCACCTTTTCTTTTGCTCTTATTAATATATCTTCATATTTGTCCGTTTGCACCACTTCGGCATACTGGAATTTAAGTAGTTCCAACACCGCCAAGAACACTGTTATAATCTCAAGTTTTGAATAATTTTCGTCAAACAAACTAAAGAAGTTAATTTCCTTATTTTCCTTCAAAACGCCTTTTAGGAAAGACAGCTTTTCCGCCACCGTCCATCTATCCTTATTAATCTTTTTAGACGCATCTGGATTGGCTTTGTCTTCCGCACGCATCAATATTACGGCAAATGCGTCCAACATTTTGTCAAGGTTAAATTGGTTAAACACAATTCTTGCATCACCCACTGATTTATCTGGCGCTTTGTAAAAGCGGTCCACATTTTCAATATTATGCAATGCCTCACTTGCTTCCTTAAACAACTGGTATTCTTGCAATTGCATTTTAAGTTCTAATTCTGGGTCAATTTGTTCTTCGTCATCTTCCACTGGCTCTACTGGTAGCATTTTGTACGACTTAATTTCCATCAACTTGGTAGCCATCACCAAGAACTCAGTGGCAAGTTCCATATTGCTCTCTTTTAAGTTTTGAATATAGCAAAGATATTGGTCAGTAATCTCGGACAACTTGACTTCCATAATATCTTTTTTCTTTTCCTTAATCAAGTGCAACAATAAATCAAGCGGACCTTCAAAGTCTTGCAGTTTGTACTTGATTGAATTGTCGTTTTCTTGCTCTAACACTTCTTTTTCTTCTGCCATATTTCCCTCTAAAACATTAATTGCCATAGTTTGCATAGTGGCTCACAAATCCAGCCTGCCACCGTTGACAAAAAGTAACCAATAATTGATATATTAAAGAACAAATCTACAAGTAAATCCACCAAAATTATGCCTATAAAAATCTTACCAGCATAACGAATATTGCCTTGCACAAACTTGTTGTCACTACGCATAAACGAACTTATAAAATTAAACCCGTCTAACGGATAAATTGGTAGTAAATTAAATACCAATAAGTATGCATTTGACCACATTAGCCAAAATGATATTAAAACTAATATATCTCCACCGTCGCCAATCAAGTTAAGGGTTAACACATATAGGAAACTACCCAACACGCACAAAATCAAATTGGCTGTAACACCTGCAATTGATACTTTGGCAATTCCAGAGCGAAATTTTTTAAAATTACTAGGATTAACTGGTACAGGTTTAGCCCAACCCACACCAATAAGTAAAAACATAACAAACCCATAAGCATCAATGTGCGCTAAAGGGTTTAATGTAAGCCTTCCAGCACTTTTAGGCGTAGGGTCGCCTTGCTTATATGCTACAATCCCGTGGGCAAACTCGTGAAAAGATAGCGACAACATAAACACAACTGTTATCGCAAGCAACAACAAAACCATCTGCCACACTGGAAGATTATAGTTAAAAATCGAAAATATCATATTGTAATTATATCACAAACCCATAATTTAAGCAAATAAATACATAAACTTTCTTAATTTAAGCCACTTTTTAAAACATTATGCATCAATATTTTTTAGTATGTTTAACTTAAAATCAATATTCACGTATCAAAAAAGAAGCAACATTTATGATGTTACTCCATTTTCATATAAGTCTTCAAATTTTATTACATTCTTTCTACTGATGTTACTTTGTTAATTTGTTTTATTTTATTAATTGTTTTGTTAAGCTCTTCGCTAGATTTTAGCGTTAATGTAATTATATATTGGCTTGGGTTAAGCGGGTTTACTTCAAACGAATTAATTTTCACATTTAATTTTTCTAGTAAATGAGTAATAGATGCAATAACTTCACTTTCGCCAGTAACGCTAATACGAGCAAGATATATTGAATTTTTGTCTTCATCCCAACTTACTGGTATAAATCTATTATTGTCCAATGTTTTTACATTAACACAATCGTTGCGGTGTATTGTAACACCCTTACCCAGTGACACAAAGCCCACAATTTCGTCCCCAGGAAGTGGCAAGCAACATTTAGCAAACCTTGTCATCATTCCCCTATTGTTGTCAACCAACACATTACCTTTAACCTTAATAGGCTTGTAGTTGATTGCTGTAGGTTCGGTTTGCCTTGCTGGCATCAATCTTTTAACAATGCCATCGCTACTAAGCGTGCCAGTACCAATCATTGCGTATATTTCGTCCATATCACCTAGCGAATATTTGCTTAATAATGCGTCAACCTTGTCGCCATTAAGCAAGGTGTTTACACTTACTTGATTGTTTCTAGCACTTGCTTCAAACATCGCTTTACCGTTACGGATATTGCTTTCAACAAATTGCTTTTTAAAGTAATTGTTTATTTTACTTCTAGCCGAAGATGTTTTAACCACCTTTAGCCAATCTCTTGACGGACCTTTGTTTTCCGCACCTAACAATATTTCGCACACATCACCATTTTTAAGTTCGGTGGTAAGTGGCATAAACTTGCCATTAATCTTTGCGCCAACGCATCTATTTCCAATATTTGTATGTACAGCATAGGCAAAGTCAATACAATTAGCACCCACTGGGAATTTGATAATCTTTCCGTTAGGTGTTTGAGCATATATTTCGCTATTAAACATATCCATCTTGACGCTTTGCGCAAACTCTTTGCCTGACAAATCTTTGTTTTCATCAATCAGTTCCTTTAACCAATTGATTGATTTATCAAAATTGCTAGCCTTATGCGTTTTGTCCTTATATATCCAATGCGCCGCAACACCGTATTCGTTAAAATGGTGCATTTGTTGTGTTCTAATTTGCACTTCCACTGGACGATTATTGTCCGCCAATATGCAAGTGTGTATCGATTGATATCCATTTGGCTTAGGGGTTGCAATATAGTCCTTAAATCTATTAGGCAATATTGAAAACATTGAATTTATTTTACCCAGTACTGTGTAGCACTCTTCGATTGTATCAACAATCACCCTTATTGCCATAAGGTCATATATTTGACCTAGTGTCACTTGCTTGGTTTTAATCTTATTATACACGCTAGCCAAGTGCTTTTCCCTACCATACACTTTGCATTTGATGCCCATTTGGGTTAATTCTTGCTGTATCTTTTTAATTATATTATCCACTTGTTGTTGGCGTTCCACTTTGTTTAAACGCTCATCTAAGGATAATTGCTCGTACATTTCGGGCTCTAAAAACTTAAAGCAGGCATCTTCCATTTTGTTTTTAATTTCGTTTAAACTAAGCCTTGCCGAAAGTGGCGCATATATTTCTTTAACCGATTTTACAAATACCTTTTGTTCTTCAATAGGCATCAAATCAAGATGTTCAATTTTAAATACATTAAATGCAAGTAATATTATCAAAACCCTTACATCTTGCGACATCACGATTAGCATATTTCTAATGTTTTCAAACTCTGCGCTATCGCTTAGTGTTGGCTTAATGCCTACCGAATTTAAATTTTTAAGTATTTGTGCTACATCCACACTAAACTCTTGGCTTATTTCGTCATAGTTAACTTCTTCCTTTGGCTTTAACACAAATAGCGCTGTAGCCACAAAACACTCATCATCAAGATTGTACAACTTTAATAAATTGTACATATAAAACACAAGTTCTTTGGTTGGCAATGTTGATTGGTCCAAATACTTGGTTAATAGATTTACATACCTTATATTTTTTATATAAAAATCTAATCCCATTTTTTCTCCTATTTTGTTGATTTAATTAAACTTAGTTTGTTATAAAACACGCTTGAATTTAGTGATTTTTTGTCCATTGACAAATTGCTAATTTTGCAATCTTGTTCCGTTTCAATTATCTCCAACTCCTTAAATGTAGTCATACACGCCATAAACTGAACATACGACAATTTTCGCTTGCACGCATTAACCACTTTGGTAAAAAATTGATATGGTGTTGAGCCAGATATACCATTTTCATACGCAAACTTAAATGCCTTAAAATATTCGCCAAACACCTTCCTATCCACGCTAATATCACGGAACAACGAATAACTAAATTGCGTTTTGTGCGGGATGTAAATTGCTGACTTGGTGGCTTTGTTTAACGCACAAAGATAGCCAGTGTTTAGTATTGGATCAATAAATATAATTCGCTTAAAGGTATTAAAGTTTTTAAAACTATTAGGGGATAATAATATTGTGTTTAGCCCAGTTTCATCCTCTACTTCAAACAACCTATTGCGGAATATGTTAAAGTTGTCATAAATGCTTTTAAAATTCAAATACGAATTATAATCATTAGTAACAATAAGTGTGCCATAAATGCTCTTTTCCATGTCAACCAATAGGCGTATTAAATTGTCACGATTATAGTTTACAAACTGATATTCGCCACCTTCTTCAAACGACAATTGGTTTAAATAGTTGTATGTTATTATCCCCATGTCTTCTGGGCGATAAATATCTTCATAGTCTACACTTTTGATTATGCCAGTTAGGCGCTTAACATTTTTAAACACTTCAATATTCAAGTCCGCCAAAATACTACACTTTGTATCGCTTGACAATATATATTGCATTGGCGCCATATTAAATGCTAGCAACGATAAATTAGTATATTTAACAAATAAATGCTCTGGATGCGATTTCATTGGCGCAACATCCGCCTTAGATACATCCAATTTAAATATTGGTCTACTATTTTCATGCCCACAAGGCTCCATACGGTCTACGCTTTCAATTAAACTTGTACGCAATTCATCAATGCTGATTTCAAAGTCATATGTTTTGGTAGGCAAAAACTCATCTTTAATCAAATTTTTGTCTACATAATCATTAAACTTTTCACAAAACTCATCATAATGCTCAATTTTAAGTGTTAGCCCAGCCGCCATAGTGTGCCCGCCAAACTTTTCCAAAATGTCGCTCATACTGCACATAAGCGTATGCACATTAACGCCATTTACGCTTCGGCAAGAACCTGTCAACACTCCATCTGTATCACTAAACAAACAAGTTGGCCTATGATATTCTTCACTTAACTTTGCGCATACAATGCCCAGCAAGCCCGCTTCCCACTCGGTCGACTTGCATACAATTGCTTTCATTGAATAAATGTCTTTGCTATTTAAATACTCTTTTACATCATTATAAATTTTGTTGCACAATTGCTGGCGCTTGGTGTTGTATTCAATAATAGTTTTGCATATTTTGTTAATCTCGGTAGGCTTGGTTTCCAAGTACAATTGAAGGGATAGGTTTGCATCCCCCATCCTGCCTGAAGCATTAATTTTAGGCGCCAACTTAAACGCTATTTCACTAGCCTTAGGGTTACGCCCAATGCCACACTCATTTAATAACTTTAACAAGCCTTTTGGCAAACTATTAATGTCATTTAATCCAAGGGTTACAATAGCACGATTTTCGCCCACTAGTTCAACAATATCCGAAATGGTAGCCACAGCCGTAGTTGCCAAGTATGGCATAATTGCTTCCGTTCCACCTAAGGCTTGCACAACCTTTAGCGCAACGCCCGCCCCGCACAAATATTTAAACGGATAAGTTGTGCTTACTTTAGGGTTAACAATCAAGCAATCTGGCATATTGCCATCGCTTTCATGGTGGTCGGTTACAATGATTGCAATGCCCTTTGACTTCAAGTATTCAACTTCCTTAACCGATGTTATTCCGCAGTCCACAGTTATAATTAGGTCTGGTGTTTCCTTATCCAACACCTTATTAATAGTGTCCAAATTCAATCCATAGCCGTCAATGTATCGGTTAGGCAAAAAAGTGGTTACATTAGCACCTATTTTTTTTAAATAATCATACATTGTAGCCGTGGCAGTAATACCGTCCACATCATAATCACCATAAATTAATATTTTGTGGTTTAGCGCAATATGTTGTTTGATTTCTTGCACCACCAGTGCCATATTTTCAAACAAAAATGGATTGTTTAGTTGCGATATATTGGGATTTAAATATTCCCTTAAAGCATGCTCGGTGTTAATCCCACGAGCAAACAACAAACGCACAACCCGTTCGTCCAATAAAAACTTTTTTGCCATGCTTGACACATATTGCTCGTCAATATTTACACCATCACACGAATTAACATATTTCATAATTTTCACCCTTACTAAAAGCAATTCAAGTCAACAAAAAGTCGCCCGTATAGCAGGCGACTTTGATTATTCAATAGTTATATTGTCATCGGTAGATGGAGCATCCTCTCCACTATCTTCTTTTACTTCAATCACTTGATTTTCAGTATAATTTTGTTCCAATTCGCCTTCCACTTCTTCTGTAACTTGCACTGCTTTTACTTTTTTATCTTTTTTCACTCTTATTTTATCACTAATTTGAGTAATTGTCAAGGACCACAAGAAAGGTAATGCATAAATTGTAATAAACATAGCAACCACTGTTGCAAACAACACAATTAAACTTGCTTGTTTAATAGTGCTTGGCATCAACACAATGAATATCAAACTCATTGCAAATATTGCGCCGTACATCAACTTTTGCCTAAAAGCATTTGCTTTTAATGTGTTGGTTAGTTGTGTTGAACGGTCATTTTTATCATTTAGTTTTTGACGCTCTTTTTCAAGCGTATCAAACATAATAAAACTTTCACCTAATATCAATAAAATTATTAAAATATTGATTGCTAGGAACGAACTATTAATAGTTAATCTAAATATTAAAGTGGTTGCAAGTAGCAATATTGTGCCTAGCACCGAACCGCCAAGCAGTGTCATAGTGCAAGCCAAATTGTATCTACAAGCGCTATATATTGCAGCCAAAGTAATTATAATCAACCCACAAGCCACCGCATAAACATAATCTTTACTGGTTAGGTTTGCACTAACTTTGGTATGAGATGAAATTGCAGACGAATTTAGTTTTAAATCTTTTGCAATCTCAGCATTTAGTGTAGCAATGTCTTTTACTTTACCTGAATACTTAACTATTAGTGTTGTTGCATCCCCTTCGCCAGTTAATTGAACTGAATGAAGGTTGGCATCGTATGAAGCCAAATTGGTATTGATATGTTCGTGATAGTCGCTTAATTTGTCGCTTTCATATTGTGCGCCAACATTGATTGAAAATGTGTTATAACCCTTAACATCGCTGCCACCCTTAAAGCCAAACACACATAACATAACAATACCCATAGCCACTATCAAAGCAAGTGCTATTATCACTATTTTGTTCTTTTTAATATATTCCTTGCCCGAACGAGTAAAATCTCTATTAATCATTATTTACGCCCTCCTTAGTAAAATTGCATTTGGTGTCATCTTCAGCGTTGAAAGGCAAATATAGATTAATCATCAAACGCATTAATGCTTGTGAGCAGAAAATATTAACAAAGCCTAACACAAGTGTAACCAAACCAAACGATTGTATAGCCATTGTTGGCATTAACGCACACACAATGCCCGCCAAAATCAACATTATATTAATAGTGATTGTTGACGCTAAACTTGAGTTAATACCTTGATGCAAAGATGTGTGCAATTTTTTGCCCCTTGCATACTCACGCTTAGCATTTTCAAGCGTGGTGGTTAATGCAATTATTGCCATAATATAGCCTAGCACAATAGCAAATATACCGCTTAAATTAATATGCACCAATGGCACAGATTGCAAGAAGAACAATCCAAACACGATGTAGAATAACATATTAAACATTGCCATAGCGCCAATTTGCTTGTAGCGAAGAACAAAGAACACAAGGCTTGCCACAACCATAATGCCAAGTGCTATCCAAATATATAGCATAGGATTTGTAACATTACCCCTAACGCCCGAAGTTGCCGAAATTTCGCCATTGTATGTGCAAATTAATTCAAGTGGCAACATACCAGTGCGAATTTGAATTGCATAGTCTTCAGTAGTTTGCATATCAACAAAACTTTCACTAGACATCGACAAAGATTTAGTAGTAACCGCTTCGGTGCTACTACCTATTTGCGTATCGCCTAGCAACATATAAAATGTGCCACTATCCGCTACGATTTCAGCAGATTTAGTAGATATAATGTCGTAACCAGCATCGGTAAATGTAATTTCTACATAAAACACAGTTTCAACGCCGTTAGACATTTGCTTTGCTTCCACTTTGCTTACATGCTCGCCCGTCATAAACGCATCATCTGCGCTTGCGCTAGAACTAAATGTAAGCTGTTTTGGTGAACCAATAAGGCTGATAACTTCACTGCTGTCATCCTTGTCAATAATCCCACCTACTTCCACACGAATACCTGTGTCGCCATTGCGTGATATTGTGCTATTTTTAAAGCCACTGCTTTCAAGAATGTCCCTAAGGTCAGTTAGGGTGCTGGTCATCAAAGTGTCATAGTCACTTTCATCCGCCCCTTCACGAAGATTGGCTTGATATTCAAACATCACACCTTCACTAATGTCTGAGCCAAGCACTAATTCATTGACAAAACTTGAATATTTATATTTAACCCCACCAATTGAAAGCGGATATGTGAAACTAACAAAACTAGCAACAAGTCCTATAATCAATATTAGAGTTAGAAAAATAATAAGCATTTTAGAACGATTTTTAGTCATAACTTCTCCTAATTTCCTAGTTATTATAGTTGATTAATTAATTTATGTCAACTAATTTTTATACTCTAAATTAATCTTTGACTAAATTTCAACAAAAAATAACCTTAAGTTTAGCCATATTTTAAAATGCTTATTATTTGTTTAAAATCAAGTAAGTAAATATATCTACTTAGCGCCACTAAATACTTTGTTGATAAACACAACTTTATTTCTACTTCTTTTTGATAATGTTTAGCAAAATTGCTGTTATTCCGCCCACCAAACCTGCAAAAATTATATCGGTAAATATTGCTGGGCCAAAATTAACTGTACCATTTAGTATTGAAAATACTATAAATGTAATAATCGAGTACACTGCCCCTATAACTATGCCTTTAACAAGCAATCCTTCGCCATTTACTCGACTTGCAATCGTTACTGCCACAAAAATACTAATTATTTTAATAATTTGGTCAACTATTGAAATAATGCCACTGTTTAAATCCACAAACTTTAACACAAATGCAAACAATAAAACTAGCAATATCGACACCACCACACCTATCAAACTAGCCTTCAAAATATTAACAATACTTGATAAGTTTATTTTCTTTAATTTTTCTTTCATAAATGCCTCCATAATACACTATGAAAAAAAGGACTAATATATTAGCCCTTTTTGACAATTTTTAATAATTATTTTAAATTATTTTGTAGATTTTGCTGATTTAAAATTATTAAACAATTATTCAGCGTCATCTTCTGCTTCAACATCTTCTTCAGCACTTTCAGTTGTAGCATACTTAGGTGTTTCTTTATCAAACACATAGTATACAGCGTTAGCGTGAACCTTTACAAAACCAAATTTGTCATCAGTGCCAGATTTGATTGTAAAATACTTATGCTCGCCTTCAGTAGCAATATCAACTATTTCACCAACAACGCCAGTATCAGTCATAACTTTGTCACCAACTTTGATATTGTCACGAAGTTGTTGAACTTGAGTGTTGAATTTACGACGCTTCATATATCCAAGCACCATTAATACAACTAAAAATAGTAGGATTGCTATCATTAATATGCTTTCAACATTAATAGCCAAAACATTCATAAAGTTCATATTCTTCCCCCATGATTTTAATTTATCACACTTGCACCCTTAAAGTCAAACATATTTATAAAATAAAATTAATTTTTATATGTTTTTACCAAATTTTTACAAATACTAACAAATTTTAACCAATTTACTTACATTCTAATTTATTTGCAACTTTAAAATTCACCGTATTTATCATAAAATTCTTTTTTAAATTCTAAAAACCTATCTTCATTGATTGCTTTTCGTATATTTTCCATTAATTTCAAACTAAATCTAAGATTGTGTAGCGACAACAGTCTACCACCCAATATTTCCCCAGTTTTTACAAGATGATGCAAATATGCCTTGGTATGATTTTTACAACAATAGCAATCGCACTCTGGGTCAAGCGGTGTAAAGTCTTCGGTATACTTTGCATTTTTAAGCACAACTTTGCCATGAGATGTCATTGCCGTACCATTGCGGGCAATACGAGTTTGAAGCACGCAATCAAACATATCAATACCACGCTCTACCCCTTCCACCAAACAATCAGGGCTACCCACACCCATCAAATATCTTGGCATATCTTGAGGGAAATGTGGTTTCATAGCGTCTAACATTTC
>JAFULP010000075.1 GCA_017473285.1 Clostridia bacterium | reverse complement strand
GGTGTTTGATTCCTTTTGTTGCTTTACATTATCTAAGCAATCTTGAATATTTTGCAAATCTTCGTCACTAAAATTTTTAGAACTTTTGCGTAGCATAGTTTTAATTAAATTTGCGCTATTATTGGTTTTAACCGCCTCGTTGATTGCGTTATTTAATTTTTTAGTGGCAACATCTTGTTCAATTTGGTTGGCTTGAGCAATCAATTGACTTTTGATGCGCTCAATGTGCTTTTTTACCCACCTAGTATTATTTAATACTACTGTGTATTTGGCAGTTTCAGGATTTACATCTTTTGCAAAAACAATAAACAACATACTTCCAGCCTTAACTAATTCGCTTCTAGATTTAACACCTATCTTTTTTTCATAATACATATTGGCAATATCAAAAAAATCACTTGCATCATTGTAGCCTTCAAAAAATATACTATAACCATTACGATTGCTTTCTGGGATTTTGGTAATAACTATCTCTGTTTTTCCATCTTCCAACTTTTTAACTGATACATATTTACTCATACTTACTCCTTACAACTTTTCTGCAAGTTAGTATATATTAAACAAGCCATTTTGTCAATACCTTATTGTATTATTCAAGAGTGCATTTACAATGTTAAAAATCTCATATGATATTAGTTTTATACCATATGAGACTTTTTTCAAACTGTTCAACTTTACAAAGTGCGGTTTAATTCAAGTGTTTTTAATTTGTTTTATGTAAAATTAAAATTTATTTAAGCACATCAACATTGTCAACAATCATATTATTGGCATTTTGTTTGGCTTTGATGTAGTCATCTTCGGTTTTCACCGTCCAAGCAAGGATTGGTATGTCCATTTTGTTTACATATTTGTTAGGCAAGTTTTCAAGATTGTAGGACACAAAGTCGGCGTGTGAAAAGTTTTTGAAAAACAACTTCTTTATTGGTATCTTTTTGTAAAACCTTAGATGGTCGTGTACAAAAAAACTAGATAATTGCCCACGTAAAATGTTAGGCATAGCCTTGTAACACCTACGAAGCACAAATGGGTTAAACGATTGAATAAACACTTTGCCCTTATAATTTTCAAGCACTTGCTTTAGCGCTGGCACCAACCTTTTCATATCATTGTTGGTTTTAATCTCAATTAATATGGGCACCTTGCCCTTAACCAACTGTAACACATCTGTAAGTAGCGGAATATGATATTCGGTGTCGCCCATCGTATAACCCTTAACTTGCTCGTATGTCAAAAGTTTAATATACTCATTAACACCCACCATACGGCGCAAATTATCATCGTGGAATACCACTAATTTACCATCGGTGGTGATATGAATATCCAACTCTATGCCAAGATTTAATTCAACCGCTTTTTCAAAGGCAGGCAAACTGTTTTCAGGATATTCATTATGAACACCACGATGAGCAAAAGGACGGCGCAACAAATCACGATATTTATCCTTATCATAAGTTCGTTGAATAATTGGAACAATTTCTTTCTTCATACTATATTAATATTTTCCTAAATCTAAAATATATTCAATTGTCAAAAATCGACAAATGTTGCGCTGATTATATCTACACAACCTTCTTAACCTTTACCACAAATTTTAAATTATGCTTTCGGCACACTGTTTCAAAGCACTTATATAACTTTGAATATACTGTTGTTTGCACAAATGCGTTCCAGTTTACATTTTTGCCACCAAGCATCAATTGCACTACGTTGTCTTTACGAACCACTTCTACATAACTAATCTTTTTGCATACCTTATCTTCAATCGACAACGGCTCAAAATGTGCTTTTACACGAGTAGTGCCAAAATCCATTTTGTCCGCCAAAATCAAACACGCTGACACATTGTCGTAAAAATTGTCGTTTTTGCGACCCATATAGCTGGCAATTGCACCACAAATGGTGTTAATTTGCTTAACATCAAAATTATGCTTTTTTAAATAACTTTTAGCCATTTCAGCACCCGTTTGCGCATGCAAACTTTTGCCATTTAAATGCCCAAGATTGTGTAATGCACTTGCAATTAATAACAACTCAGTTTCCAATTCGGTTAACTCAAAACATTTTGCTAGTTGTTTAGCATAACCTATCGTTGCCAAAGTGTGCAACATCCCATATTGATGTGGTTCGGCTTGCTTTAATATATCAATTTGGCTAAGTACCGCCACAATTTCCCTATCTTGTAAAATATCTAAATAATTCATATTTCCCCTTTATAATAAAACTAAATAATATTTTAATGTGTATTAAACACCAAAAGTATCGTCTTGAGTGTTATCAATAAATACATCGTCTGGCAATCTTTTCCCAGTAGAAGTGTAATATTCCCCATCCACATCATATACTGGTGTGCCTTGAATATCAACACCTATAAATTTACCTTTTGATGCGTCATCTTCATATTCTTCCGCAACTATTTCGTTGCCATCCTTATCGTACACAATGTTGACATAAGGTATTGGTTCACCCATAATGCTTACATATTGCCCATTTTTGATAAATACATGATTTCTATATTCATCATAACCCACCAGTCTAATTGGTTTTTCTTTATCTTTGCTTATTGTAGGCGCACTTTTAGGTGGTTTAGGAGCATCGTGCTGGAATTCAATTTTACTCTTTAGCCTATACCCCGTTACAAAGCCCCTATCGTCAACATTTGAAGTATGCAAGTTGTATGCTAAATCTAGCACTTGGTGTATAGGCTTTTCAAACCTTGTGGCATACTTTTGGGCAATGCTATCCATGGTCTGCAACAAAGCAAGTTCGCTAATTTCGTTTTGACTTAAGTTAAGTTCGCTAAGTTTCTTCTCGCCCGCAACACGCTTAGGCTTGCTTGAATAAATCAATCTTCCACCATTAAAGGCAGACAATTTGGACACTTTAACCCCGTCCACAATTTGCTTAACATTGTCGGCGCTTTTAATACGATAATAGTTGTCGTACAAACTTTGCAAAATTCGGCATCTAAAGTCCAAAAACAGCAACAAACTTTCGCTTGATAAGTTTTCAAGCCACCTACTACGATTTGGCTCGGCCTTAACACTACGCACATACTCGTCAAAGAAGTCCGCCACCGAACTTAACCCAAACTGCCTTAAAAAAGCATCCCTAGTATAACCAAGTATTTGCCTTTTTTGCACCACATCAAAGTTGGCTTGCCCTAAAAACTTGCTATACTCGTCATTTTTAGCCGTCACCAATCCTCTTATCACCTTCCAACATTGCCTTTCAGTAAGTTGCATACACCCCGCCTTGTACAATAAATATATAAATATTATACCCATAATGTCGATTTTTGTCAATAACTACACCAAATTTAGCCAGTTTATCTCCAAAAAAGTAAGTTCTATAAGTTTTCTATTAAATATTTTTACTCAACAAACCGCTATAAATAAGAGGTTTTTGATGGATGCGCAAAAAAATTTGAAAAAATTTTGAAAAAGGGTATTGACATTTCCAAAATCTGTGTTATTATATTAGCGTCAGCTTGGTCAGATGGTCGCAGGATAGTTGTAATGGCTATCGTGAGGAAAGTCCGAGCTTCACAGAGCAGGGTGCTGGCTAATTACCAGTCTAGGCAACTAGAAGGAAAGTGCAACAGAAATATACCGCTATACCCCTGAGTGGTTATTGTAAGGATGAAAAGGCGAGGCAAGAGCTCACCGCACGATTGGCGACTTTCGTGGTCCATGTAAACCCCACCCGAAGCAAGGTTAAGAAAAACGTATTAGTTGCTCGCTAAGTTTTTCAAAAATACCGCTAAAATTGATACGGTAACGATTGATTTAGATAGATGACCATCAAATACAGAACTCGGCTTATAGACCAAACTGCCACCTAAATGCTTTCATCCTTTTCGGATGATTAAACAGGACGAAATTATCTCGCGTCCTGTTTTTTTGTGCTGTAATTTCCTAATATCCCCTATTTTGCGCTTGCTAAACATTGTTTATAATGCGTATTATGGTGTATTATGTCTTATATCGTAAATTATTGTAACCCCTATTGACAAATCAAAAATGTGTGGTATAATCGTCTGACAAGGAGATGAATTATGGCAGAATTTAATTTTAGTGAAAAGGAACTAAGTTATATCAATGACGATATTTTTAATGCTAAAAATGAGATTTATGTAAAGTGTATTTCTAATAATTTGCATCAAATATTATGTACTTTGCCTCACGGCAAATACTCAATTGGTTTTCCCAACCAACAAGCATTAAAGTTTTTTTGTTGCAAGATGATGCTAGATAAGAAAGTTGTTAACACAAATGGCTTAACCGCTTTTTTCGAAATGAATGGAGATTGTAATTTAGATGTTAGAATACTATGCAATCCTGAAATCGTAGAAGGCATGGTTAAAGATTTGCGTTGCCAAGCAGTTATAAATTCTAGAAAGTTACACACCAATTATGGTGGGAATTATAATAGCGAGTCATTTTATGATACTATAATGGATTGTATGAGCAATGATACAACCTTGCTGGTTGATCCTGATATGCCAAATAATGATAAGGACAGATTATTCTTACGCCTTATGAAAATTGTTCAAGAAGAAAACCGTTTAACAGTACAAGAAAAGGCTTGGCATGAAAATTTATATAAGTTGCACGAACGAAGATGCAAATTGCAACAAGAAAGATATGATTTATTAAAATACTAAAAAATATACTAGGGCTTTACTAGTATATTTTTTGTTTGTGTATATTTTAAATCTTTTTGTTATGTATTACATTATAAAACACTGTTACTGGGCTGGTCATCTTGATTTCCTTGGTTAAAAAGTCGGCTTGTTCGCCATCTTGAGTAAACGGTTCGTTACTATGATTTTCCACCTTCACAGTTTTGCATTTTTGAATTACTACATTCTTGTGCTTACGCACGCTATTTAACCCAAACAAGAACATCTTTAGTAGCGTAAACAGTGCCACTATATAACTGCGCTTTTTCTCCACCAAAATCACATCCATAAGCCCGTCGTCAATGTCACGCTCTTTGTTTATCCTAAAACCCGCCGCCGAAGTACTGTTTAACACCATCATCATTATATATCTGCCATGGTGTCGCTCGCCGTCGATTTCAACCGTTAAAGGAATGGTGCGCATACTAAACAATTGCTTAGCGCCCGTTATAAAATACGCCACCTTGCCCAAAACTCGCTTTAAACCCGTACTGGTTTTAAAACTGGTGCTTACAAACATTCCGCCCGCAAAGGTGTAAATCATAAAATTGTCGCCCTCTTGCATAATGTCATACTTAACCGTTTCACCACGCAAGATTACATCAATTGCTTTATCCAAATTTTTAGGGATATTAAGCGTCCTACACACATCATTAACTGTGCCATAAGGCAAAAAGCCAAGTGTTGGACGACCTTTGCTTTGCTTTACGCCATTGATTACATTATGTATACTTCCATCCCCGCCCGCTACTACAACGCAATCATACTTTTCAGCATTTTTGCGTGCTAGGTCAATCATATCTTCCGCACTCTTGCTTTGCACCGTATCGCAAGGCTTAAATTTGGTAGCAAGGCGTTGCTGAATATAAGGCATAACCTCTTTGATTTTGCCTTTGCGTGCATTTGGATTGTATATTACTATTACCGACTTTTGTTGCATCTTGTTTTCCTTACGATATGTTAATTTTTATTATTTAAGATTTCTTGCGCCTTAAAATATCAAATTTGTGTAAAGGTTTATCCGTGTATACATACACTTTTTGTTGCACAACCTTTACATCTTCGATATTTTCGCCAAGTTCTGTTTCAATCTTATTGATATGTATTATATCATTATTTTCAAATTTAGACAACTTTTCAAGCACCGAATTTACTAAAAATCTATTACGCATTTCAACCAATGCCTTGCCGTCCTTGCTATCTTCTAACACAATGGCTACAAAATCATAGTCCGCCTCTGGCATAGATGTATTTAAATTTTGCTTAGCGCCACCAAAGAAAAAGCCTGTGCTGTATGTTCTGTGGCTTGATTTATTTACTTCGCCCACAATACTTTCTGGCAAGTTATAGTCTTTATGCGTATACATATAGTCAAGCGCTTGGCGGTAGGCGTTGATGATGTTTGCCACATAATATTCG
The DNA here is from genome assembly GCA_017473285.1 of Clostridia bacterium. Taxonomy (GTDB): domain Bacteria; phylum Bacillota; class Clostridia; order Christensenellales; family UBA1242; genus Onthoplasma. The sequence goes on along the minus strand of JAFULP010000075.1, from coordinate 2,779 downwards.
CTTTTCATACGGCCTTCCACCTTAATACTACTTATTCCCGCATCACGAAGTTTGTCAAGATGTTCAATCATGCACATATCGTGTGAGTTTAATATATATGTGCCCTTTTCGTCTTCTTCAATTGGATATTCGTTGGTTTTGTTTACTTCCCTAATGGTGTAGTTCCATCTACAAGATTGCACGCACGCACCACGATTGGCATCCCTACCTGTCATAAAGGTTGAAAGCAAGCATCTACCCGAATAACTAATACACATTGCACCATGGGCAAAACATTCCAGTTCAATATCCGTAGGAAGATTTTTACGAATTTGCTTAATTTCTTCCAAACTAAGTTCCCTTGCAAGAATAATACGCTTAACGCCCATTTCGGCATAAAAATTAGCGGTTTCGCTGTTTAACACATTGGCTTGAGTGCTAATATGTATATTTAAGTTAGGAGCAACACGCTTAACCACACGCATAACGCCAAGGTCGGCAACAATAACGGCATCCACGCCCAAATTATCAAGCATTTTGATATAATCTTCTAGCCCGTCAAAATCGCTATCGTGTGGCAAAATATTAATTGTGATATATATCTTTTTGCCAAAACTGTGCACATATTCTACTGCACTTCTAAGTTCCTCTTCATCAAAATTGCCAGCAAAAGTACGCAACCCAAAGCGCTTTGATGCAAGATACACTGCATCTGCGCCATAATGGATTGCTAACTTTAGTTTATTTTTATCGCCAACTGGGGCTAATAATTCCATAATTTCTCCTACTGTTTAAAGTTTATTTTAGTCTTGTCACCGCTATTCCGTCGCCCATTGAGTATATGTGAGTTTCAAGCGCATCATTGTGCGTAACCGCATCCACATACTGCCTTAACCCATTAACCATTGACCTACAAGATGATGGCGTCACAACCTCACCATTAACCATCCCGTGAAAGAAAATGTTGTCGGCAATAATTGTGCCGTTAGGGTTTAGCAACTCCAACAATCTTGGCAAATAATTGATATATTGCCCTTTAGGCCCGTCAAGATATATTAAGTCGTACTTTTTGTCACATTCTTCCAAGAACCACTTAGCGTCAATCAATCTTGCATCAATCTTGTCCAACAAATTATATTTGGCAATATTAATTAGCGCTTGGCGATAGTTGTCGGTAGAAATTTCCACCGTGTCAATTTTTTTTACGCTATCGCACATAGCCATATTGATACTGCCATATGCAATAGCCGTGCCTATTTCTAGCACCGTTTCAACCTTATGAGTGTTGATATAATCAATAATAAACTCCATTGTTTCATCTTTAGTAATCGGTATGTTATTTTGCTTGGCATACACTTTTAAGGCTGTTAGTATCATAATTAATTACTCTCCACAATTATTGGTATTATCATAGGTTTACGCTTTAATTTTTTGTTTAAATAATTGGTTAAATGGCGTCTAATATTTTGCTTTAATGTAATATAATCTCTTGCCTTTAGGTCAAGTTCTTCAGCCGAGTCAATTACCACATTCTTTGCCTCTTCTAGCCAAGATTGCGCTTCGCCCATATAGGTAAATCCACGAGATACAATCTCTGGGCGGGACGCAAACTTGCCTAAACCTGAATTGATGTTTACAATAACAACGCACAAGCCATCTTCCGACAACTGCTTGCGTTCCTTTAGCACATTACTTTCCATCTCACCTACGCCCGCACCGTCAATCAAGCGATTGCCCGCTGGCACAAAGCCGGTAGACTTAAATGTTCTGTCGCCAATTTCCACTCGCATACCAAGTTGTGGCATCAACACATTATGTCGGTCCACACCCATGCTTTCAGCAATACTTGCGTGCGCCATTAAATGCTTTTGTTCGCCGTGAACTGGTATAAAGTATTTAGGCTTAACAAGGGCAAACATTGTTTTCAACTCTTCCTTGCAAGCGTGACCCGAAGCGTGCACTTGCTCTAGTTGATTGTATATCACATTAGCGCCAAGTGTAATTAATTTGTTAATTACATTATTTACCATTTTTTCATTGCCAGGAATTGGACTACTTGAAAATATAATGCAATCGTTATCACCAATTTCCAAGCCCTTAAAGTCTCCATCTGCCATACGAGATAATGCGCTCATAGGTTCGCCTTGGCTACCCGTTGAAATAATACAAATTTCTTTGTCGGCGTAGTTATGCAACTTGTCGATATCTACAATGTTAGATTTGTTTACCTTCATTTCGCCCACTTTGGTAGCAACATCGGTTACATTAACCATACTGCGACCAGTAAACATAATCTTTCTGCCATGGCGTTCAGCAATGTTCATAATTTCTTGCAATCGATGCACATTTGATGCAAAGGTGGCAATAATAATACGCTCGTCGCTATGCTCGTCAAACAAATCTTCAAAAGTGTTGCTTACCGCTTTTTCGCTTAGCGAATAGCCTGCACGCTCAGCGTTAGTAGAGTCTGCCATATATAGTAGCACGCCTTTGTTGCCATATTCGGCAAAACGGTGAAAGTCAATTCTGTCCCCATGCACTGGTGTTAAATCCACCTTAAAGTCGCCCGAATGCATCACAATACCCACTGGGGTTTTGATTGCCAAGCCATAAGAGCCTGCAATTGAGTGGTTTACGGTAATAAATTCAACTTCAAAACAACCAATTTTAATCTTTTGTCTAGGTTTTACCACATTGGTTTTGTATTGAATTTTTCTAAATTCTTCCATCTTCTTTTGAATTAAACCACAAGTAAACGAACTAGCATAAATAGGTGTTTTAATATCATTTAGCACATATG
>JAFULP010000074.1 GCA_017473285.1 Clostridia bacterium | reverse complement strand
CTTCATAAGCGAAGCGACTTCATAGTTTAATACTTTCATAGTGAAGATATGAACGAAAGGTAAAACAAAATATGATAGATACTAAACCATTGTTTGAACATGATTTAAAATTAAAACAACAATATAATTTGATTGCAGGGCTTGACGAAGTGGGGCGTGGACCGCTGGCGGGCCCTGTTGTTACTGCGTGCGTAATTATGCCATATGATGAGATGATTGATGGTGTGTTTGACAGCAAGCGTGTTAGTGCTAAAAAGCGTGAAAAGTTGTATGATATAATTCTTGAAAAGGCTATAGCTTATTCGATTACGCTTGAAAGTGAGCAAACTATTGATGAAATCAATATACTTCAGGCCACTAAAAAAAGTATGCTAAATTCATATAAATCGCTTAGTGTAAAGCCAGATGTGTTACTAGTAGATGCGGTTAAACTTGATGTTGATTGTAAGACATTACCAATAATTAAGGGGGATAGCACCAGTTATGCGATTGCTTGTGCATCTATTGTAGCCAAAGTGTATAGGGATAGACTAATGGATGAGTATGCTATTAAGTACCCAATGTATGACTTTGAAAACAACAAAGGATATGGAACTAAAAAGCACATTGATGCATTAAAGCAATATGGCAAATGCCCGATACATAGAAATAGTTTTATAGGCAATTTTGTATCGTAAATATAAGCTATAATAGGGTAGGGCTGAAAGCAGTAGCCAAACTTATTGTTTGGCTACTTGACTGCCAGATGTGGCAGTTGGTGCGATTACATCGCACGCTTTCAGCCCGTTTTTTAAAATTTTGGCATTAGATATATATTTTTGACAAAATGTAAGGTATAATCTTAAAAAGTATGATATAATTTGGATTGTATTGTGCATTTTGCGAATAGATGCAAATGTTAAAAGGGATAAATATGCGAAATTTATTATCTATCCATCAACAAAACTACAATATTCGCACAAAATTAGTAAATAAGGTAGAAGAAATATGTTACCAACCACAATATTAGGCAAAAAGTATGAAAATATGGCAATACATTATTTAAAGAAGAAAAAGTACAAAATTTTGGCTCGCAATTTTTTGTGCCCAGCAGGGGAGATTGACATCATTGCTTACGACAAGGAAACTAAGTATATTGTGTTTGTGGAAGTAAAGTATAGGGCAACCCAGTTGTTTGGAAGACCACTTGAAGCAATCACGCCAGAAAAGGCACGCAAGATTAAAATAACATCGCAAGTATATTTAAAACTTAAAGGTTGGCTTGAGCGTAATTTCCGCTATGACGCCATTGAAATTATTGATGATGAGTTAAGACATATTGTTAATGCGTTTTAAAGTTTTGTGGCTTGTATAACAAAATGAGTTTTGTATATGTTTTTAATATTAAAACTAGCATTTGGAAGCCAAATTTGATTTAAAACTAAGACATTTAAACATCACAAAAATATTGACAAATTTCGCCGATATTTTTTTAATTATATTGACAAGTATTTAGTTTTAAGATATAATGCGGTTACAAACTTAGTTTAGGAGAATGGTATGGAACAACAATATGGACTAACTGCGGAGCAATTGGACGAGATTTTTACTCACGTTAAGGCAACCAAGCATCATCAATATGGCGATGAAATTTACAAAGCGTATTTGCCCGCAATCAATGTATATGCTAATACTTACGGATTAACACATGAACAAGTTAGGGATATTTATAGCGAAGTCGTGGCATTTATCTATGATAAAATTATTAAAGATATAATTCAACCTGCTGACTTTAATATTTGTTTTACCAATATTATGAAAAGGCAATGTGCTGCCTGTAACACTAAAGGGGAAATGGAAGAAAAACAATTTCAAAGCGGGATGTTGCGTATATCTTATGCCAATAATATTAGTACAAGCAATCTAAATAACGAAACAAACGGTTATAATCGTCAAAGATTAATGGCGTATTCGTTGTTGTATACTTTAAATCTTTTTAATGAATTAAAAAATAATCCTAAACTTGCCGACCAATATCATTTGGATGCAACTCGTATTAGTATGGTGCAAGATTTGTATGGCATTAATGCCGAAGGCAGAACTTATAGCGTTGCTGAGATTGTCCAAAAGTATAATATTAGCGAAAGGATGGCGGGAGTTATGCTAGCAATGGCTGTTAAAAATATTAGGCATATTAAAGAATTTGACAAGGTTGTTAAATATCTAAAATAGAAAACATTATAAGGCAAAAGTGCCTAAATAAATGCACTAAAATATATTGTGGGGCAGTGAAAAAGTGATTATTTAAACAAAATTATAACAAAATTTAGTAAAACCCTTGATTAAATTTATAGGGTGTGATATAATACAATTGTTTGAATGGTCCGCTGTATCCAATTACAAGAACATTCTTAAGGAGGTATATATGAATCCAATTATCGAACAAATTGAAAAGGAATCAATGAAATCTAATATCACTCCATTTAATATTGGCGACACCGTTAAAGTTTATGTAAAGGTTGTTGAGGGTGATAAGGAAAGAATCCAAGCATACGAAGGTACTTGTATTGCTAAAAAGGGTTCTGGTATCCGTGAAACATTTACGGTAAGACGCATTTCTTTCGGTATTGGCGTTGAGCGTACTTTCCCATTACATTCACCAAGAATTGACAAGGTTGAAGTAGTGCGTAAAGGTCGTGTAAGACGTGCTAAACTTTACTATCTTCGTGATAGACAAGGTAAGGCAGCCAAAGTTAAAGAAGTTAAATAATAATTGATTTCAAAATTTGATGGGGTAACTCATCATTTTTTTATTTTAGGATATACGAAGCAAATCATTAGTAAAAAGAGTGTTAAAATTGCATAATATTTTAAGTTATTGTTGTTAATTTGATTGCTATTTTTTTTGTTTTAATATATAATCATTGCAGGTTAATTCCATTTAATATTTTAATATAAGGAGATTTTTATGAACGAAATGGTTAATGAATATATGGAAAGTTATAAGCAAGACCTAAATAAAGTGTTGGACAAACTTCAAGACGAATTTTCAATGATTCGTGTGGGTCGTGCTAATCCAAAGATTGTTGAAAAGGTGATGGTAGAGTATTATGGCTCAAGAGTGCCACTTAGCCAAGCGGCTAATATTAGCGTACCTGAGGCAAGAATGTTGCTTGTATCACCTTGGGATTCAAGTTTGATTAAGGGTATTAAGTCATCTATTGACGAAGCAAATCTTGGCGTTAGTTGTAGTGATGATGGTCAAAAAATTCGCATCATTTTCCCACAACTAACAGAAGAACGCCGTGTGCAATACAGTAAGGATGCAAGAAAGACGCTTGAAAATTACAAGATTACAATGCGTAATGCTCGTCGTGATGTATTGGATATCTTAAAGGAAATGAAGAAAGACGCAGAAATCAGCGAAGATGAATATAATACATTAGATAAAACTGTTCAAAAATACTTGGACGAAGTAACTGCAAAGGCAGATCAACTTTGCGAAAAGAAAGTGGCAGAAATTATGGAGGTTTAATTTGGAACTAGCTGAATTAAAAACGCAGTATAAGTTACCAAACCATATATGCTTCATTATTGACGGCAACGGAAGATGGGCAAAACAGCACCATTTACCACGCAGTCAAGGTCACATTAAAGGCGCTAACAAATTGTCAAAAATATATAAAATGGTGCGTGAAATAGGTATTAAGTATGTGTCAATTTACGCATTTTCTACCGATAACTGGAACAGACCAAAGGAAGAGGTGGACGGCTTGATGAAACTATTTAAGCGTGCGGTTAAGGAATTTTATGACAAAAAGAAATATAGTGATTGCCGTATTGAATTTTTAGGCGATTTAAGTAAGTTTGACGCTGACATCAAGCAAAGCGCCTTTGACATTATGGAAAAGACTAAAGACAACACCGCATTTCACATCAACCTTTGCCTAAATTATGGCGGAAGAGAAGATATTGTGCAAGCGGTAAACAAATTGATTGCCAGTGGCAAAACGCAAGTTACAATGGAAGATATTAGTGTCAATTTGTACACGCATAATTGCCCAGACCCCGACTTTATTGTACGCACAAGCGGGGAGCATAGATTAAGCAATTTTATGCCATGGCAAAGTACATATGCCGAACTGTATTTTCCTAAAGTTTTGTGGCCAGATTTTAGCAAAAAAGATTTGATTGAAGCAATTAGGGAATATTCATCTAGGGATAGAAGATTTGGGGCTATTAAGGAGTAAATGCAAATTTGTTTGTTGTTGCCTTGCTTAACACAAACAAATTTACAAGTGAAGAACGAAAAATTGCGGTCACTATTTATTTAATTTAGCAATATCGACTTAAAAATATTATAAATATTGAATTTAATTGATAGGACAAGCAATTTGTTTGTTAAATTTAAGGAGTGGTTATGAAAAAGAGAGCAATTTCCAGCATATTTATTATGCTTGCAATAGTTTTGGCGGTTGCATCTAAATTTTTGGTAAGTGAAATTTTTGATATATTTATTGCCGTTATTGGCATTGTTGGCGCACTTGAAATGTGCAATATGATGGACAAAAAGGGCATTAAAGTCAGCCGTTTTTTAAGCAGTATGTTTATAGTGGTACTGTATTTAGCAATAATGCTAGCGCTTAACTTGGATATGAAAATTCATATGGTATTTATGTTTATGCTAGATGCATTTTTAATATATAGTTTAGTGATATTTGTGTATGAAGCAATCGTAAATAAGGAAGACCGATTTGGACAAGCCGCAAGCATTACTTTGCAATCATTAAAGGTTATGGTGTATCCAGGCTTGTTGCTATCAATGTTCTTTATAATCAACCACATCGAAGCGTTAAGTTCGGTGGCGGTGGAAGTGCCATATTTGTCACTAATTTTGATTGTGTTTATTTGGGGAATTGCATTACTTAGTGATACTTTTGCATACCTTGTTGGTAGCACTTTGCGTGGACCAAAACTTTGTCCTAAAATTAGCCCAAACAAGAGTTGGAGCGGGGCAATTGGTGGCGCATTAGGCGGTATGCTAATGGGCGTAATCACATATTTTATAATCAAAAATGTGCCAAGTATGAGCGTAATATTAACTGGCACAAAAATCAACCTTGCATGGCTAATGGTGTTAGGCTTCTTTGGTTCGGTGGTTAGTCAAATTGGCGATATATTTGAAAGTTGGCTAAAGCGTAAAGCGGGCATTAAGGATTCGGGCAACTTTATGCCTGGCCATGGCGGAATGTTGGATAGGGTAGATGCCTTGATGTTCTGCTTGATGTTTGTTGGCGGAATTTTGATATTTTTGATATAAAACGCCAAAATTAAATTAACTTGTCGTCAAACAAACATATATTTGGACAAGTTTGTAATATAATAGATATATCTTGTATTGCATTTTATTTAGTTAACAATAAGGAGTAAGCGTGAATTATATATTATCAATAGGCTCGGTGATGTCATATATTTGGTATATTTTAATAGCGATATTTGCGTTGCTATTAATGGTGATGATACACGAATTTGGGCATTACTTGGCGGGTAAGATGTTGGGCTTTAAAATCAATGAATTTTCGGTTGGTTTTGGCCCTAAAATATTTCAAAAAAAGAAGAAAAATGGCGAATTGTTTAGTCTTCGTACCATTCCATTAGGTGGTTATTGTGCTTTTGATGGCGAAGATGAAAACAGCAATAGCCCTACAGCATTTAACAATCAAAAACCTTGGAAAAGATTAATAGTGTTATTTGCAGGTGCGTTCTTTAACTTTTTGTCAGCAATAATATTTTCGTATATATTGCTAGTTGGCTTTGGCTATGAAGATGTGCAAGTAAAGAGTATGGCAAACACATCCTTTCAATATCAAGTTGAAAATCATTTGGAAGTAGGCGATAGAATTTATGGTATTAATGGCACTGAATTTGACTTTGTGGACGATGAATATTTTAATGGATTGCTAGGAAACTATGTGCGCAACAATCTTGACTTTGAAGAAGATATGTGGACTAGCAATGGGGTAGAATATAGCACAATACCACTAAATATTGAGCGTAATGGCAAGAAAATGGTGGTTGAAGGCGTGTTGCAAAAGCAAGTGGTTGACGGGGAAGAAGTTTGGAGTTTTGTAAGTAGTGACACTAAGGACTTCCAGTTTAAAACCTATCGTCATAATTGGGTTGAAGCAATTGGTGAAAGTTTTACATTTACTTGCCGTTGGGCGCAAAAAATATTTATAATATTGGGCGACTTGTTTACAGGTCAACTATCAATCAAATCACTTGGCGGACCAGTAACAACAATTAAAGTTATGGCAGAAACCACACAACAAAGTTTTAGTTACTTGTTCGTGTTGCTACCAGTGATTGCGGTTAACTTGGCGGTGTTTAATTTGCTACCAATTCCATCTCTAGATGGAGCACGAATGGTGTTTGTGTTTATCGAGTGGATTAGACGTAAACCTATCAATCGTGATGTGGAAGCGTATATCCATGGCTTTGGATTGCTAATATTACTTGGCTTTGTGGTGATAGTGGACATAATACAATTTTTGCTATAGATGCACTTGATGCGATTTTATACAAAATTTAATAACATCTTTTATATAAAGGTGTTATTTTTTTGTTGTACTATATCTTGACTTTAGGGGAAAATATATTTATAATAGGCGTATGGATATATTAAGACAACTTGAAAGTTATGAAGGCTTAAAATTAAAAGATGTGGTGTTTAGCAAGACGGCACGCAATTGTATGGCTACATTTTTATACAACCCAACATTGTTTGTGGTGGCGGACAAGGTGGAAGAGATTGAAAGTTTGCTAAAGTCGATTTTCCCTAGCGATGTGGTGGTAGAAACTAAGTTTGTGCGTAGCAATTTGGATAAGGCAAACATTGCATTGTTTATATTGAATACTATTACAAATAATTTTCCAAGCCTTGCAAAGAACTTTTCGATTGATGACATTAAACTGACCATTGACGGTATGGATATATTGGTGGACTTGTATATTGATGCGCAAGTGCACGAATTTAGTGCTAAATCAGGGCGTGAAGACGATATTGCAAATAAGTTGAAGGAAAACTTTTTTGGTAACTTTAAGGTGGTACTAAACAAAAAGCAAGATTATGTTGGTGAAAGTGTGGACGCTATTGCCGATAGTAAGGAATTTCAAGAAAGTATCAAATTTTTTGAAAACAAAGTGCTTTATACTATTACAAATGTAAACCATATTGTAGGCAAAGTGGAATATAATATGGCGCTTGATTTTAGCAAGGTGCAAGATACGCTTAGCGATTGCGTGGTGTGCGGTACGGTTACCCGTATGGACAAGCGCACATATATGCGCAAGACCACCCGAAATGGTAGAACTACCGAGCAAGAACATATATTTTATACCTTTTCGATTGTAAATGACGGCAAATATTTAAGTGGCTCAATTTTCCCACGAGTGGCGGAAGAAAAGAAGTTAGAAGTGGTGGAAGTAGGCAGGCGTGTTGCAATGTTTGGCAAGTTTGATAACTATAAAGGAAGATTAAACTTTACCGCTAGCGCATTGTGCGTGTGCGATTTTGACAAGTATGTGCCACCAGTTAAATTTAAGCATGTAAATGAGCATTATCATACAATTACGCCTGAGCCATACGAAGACTTTGAGCAAAGCAATATGTTTGGCGAGATTAATGAAGGTGTGTCAAGTGAAGGCTTAAGCAAGGATTATGTGGTGTTTGACTTTGAAACAACTGGGCTTGAAAGCACTAAGGACGAAATTATTGAAATTGGTGCGGTAAAGATATCGAAGGGCAAAATTGTGTCAACCTTTTCAACCTTTATTAAGCCAACAGTGCCAATTCCGCAAGAGATTACCGAACTTACACATATAACCGAAGAAATGGTAGCGGATGCACCGGCAATTAATTATGTTTTGCCAGATTTTTACAAATATTGCTACGGCTGTGGCTTGGTTGCACATAATATTGCGTTTGACTATGGATTTTTAAGCGCTATTGGCAAAAAAATGCTATACAATTTTGATAATCCGCAATATGATACAATGGTGCTTGCTAGGAATAAATTAAAGGGCATTAAAAATTATAAATTAGGTACTATATGTGAATATTTGGGTGTGTCACTTGTGGGTGCGCACAGGGCTGTAAACGACTGTTTGGCTACTGCAAAAGTGTTTTTGAAGTTGATTTAGTAGTAAAATATTATGTTAAAACACTAAAATTTATATAAATATGTTAAAAATAAGTTAAATTTTAAAAAAAATTTATTAAAAAGTATTGATAAATAAATTAAAGTGTGTTATTATAATAGTGCGGAGAAGGAGTGGGCTAGTCCCACTCCTAATTGTTTGAATAGGGCAATTTGCCTGTTTAGGCAATTAAACGATATGTGCTTAAATAAACAGTTATGTGTATGCGTGATAAGTGATGTAATGCTAACGCATAGTGAAATTCACCTTGTAAGTGAAGTTGAAATAATTTTCAGTGAAGTTTGCAAGCAAGTGTAAGTGTTTGGGATTGGTATATTGTTACAATTTAAAAATTTAAAAGGGGAGTTTATGAAAACTACTGATTTAGTATTTAATGCAATAAGCCCTATGTTTGAAGGGACAGACATTCATATTGTGGAAGTGGAATATGTTAAAAGGGTAGATGGTATGCACCTTATCGTATACATCGACAAGGTGGGCGGAATTACGCTGGAAGATTGTGAGCGTGTAAGCCGTAGCATTGACCCAGTGATTGAGGAACTAAATCCTACCAATGATGCAAGTTACTGTTTGGATGTGTCATCTTATGGGCTGGATAAGCCACTAAAGCACGATTGGCAATTTGACAAGTATTTAAATCAAAAGGTTAGCGTTAAGTTGTATAAAAAGGTGGACGAACTTAAGGAATTTGACGCAATACTTAAAAGTTACAAGGATGTTTACAAGTTTGACATAGACGGAAAAGAGATTGAGATTACAAAAGATTTGGTGGCATATGTGTTGCCATACATTGAGTTTTAAGGAGAAATATTATGGTTAATAAAGAATTATTTGAAGCATTAAAAGCTTTTGAAGAAGAACGTGGCATTCCACAAGAAAATTTTATTTCGATGCTAGAAACTGGGCTTACAGCGGCATTTAAAAAGGTTTTGGGTGAAGCAAAGTCGGCAATGGTTAAACTTATACCTGAAAAGCATACTATTAAGTTTTATTCATACAAGACAGTGGTTGAAACAGTGGAAGATGCCGATAAGGAAATTAGCCTAGAAGATGCAAAGGCAATTAAGAAGTCATACAAAGTGGGAGACCTTGTATTAAAGGAAGAAAACCCTAAGGACTTTAACCGTATTGCTGTGCAAACTGTTAAGCAAGTAATTGTGCAAAATATCAAGGAAATTGAAAAGAAGAATATTCATAACGACATTGCCGAAAAGGAAGGTAAACTTATTGTTGCCAATGTTCGTCGTATTGACGGAGATAATATTTATCTTGAAATTGGCGGTACAACACTTGAAGGTTTGCTAACCAATCGTGATTGCTTGCCAGATGACAAGTTCCGTATTGGCGACAAGATTAAAGTGTTTGTGCGTCATATTAAGGACGACTATAAGGGCGCAGTGGTGCAAGTTACTCGTTCGAATCCAGCATTTGTTAAAAAGTTGTTGGAAATGGAAGTGCCAGAAATTGCCAATGGCGACATTGAAATTGTAAACATTGTGCGTGAAGCCGGTCTTAGAACTAAGGTGGCGGTTAGCACAAGTATTAATGGTTTGGATGCTGTGGGTGCATGTATTGGCAACAAGGGTATGCGTATCAACAATGTTATTAACGAATTGCATGGCGAAAAGGTTGATATTATCAACTATTCACAAGACGCTAAGGAATATATTATAGTAGCACTTAGTCCTGCATCGGTAAACGAAGTGATTATTGACGAAAATTCACAAACAGCGCAAGTATTAGTGCCTGAAAACAAATTGTCGCTTGCAATTGGTAAAGGCGGTCACAATGTGCGTTTGGCTGCTAAACTTACTGGTTATAAGTTGGACGTTAAGGGCGAAAAGGAACGTGCTCATTCAAACGATGTGCTAGTGGCTAGTGATATTAATATTATCGTTGACGATGTGGACGAAAATATATTTGACGACATTGATGACTAGGTGGCTATGCATACAACATATGAGCGTAGATGTATTGCTTGTAGGCAAGCAAACTTAAAGCAAAACTTGTTTCGTGTGTGCCGTGTAAACGACAAGTATGTAGTGGATGAAACCTACAAACTTAATGGTAGAAGCGCATATATTTGCAAAAACAAGCAATGCTTAACTAAAGTGATTGACAAAAAATTACTAAATAGAGCATTTAAAACTAATTTGGAAGAGATTTATAGCAATTTGAGAGGTTATATTGAATAAACTAATAAGGACATATATCGGGTTCAGTTTGCGGTCAAGGGCAGTTGTAATTGGGCAAGATAGGCTGAAGGCCAGCAAGGACAAAATACATTTAATTATATATTGCAATACCGCTAGCCAAAATTTAAAAGATTTGGCTATAAGGCTGGCGCAAAAGCACAAATGCAAGACATTTAGTTTAGATGAAAATCTTGAAACTTATACTAACTTGGAAGGGTGTAAGAT
>JAFULP010000073.1 GCA_017473285.1 Clostridia bacterium | reverse complement strand
TGATTTGGCGAAAAAAATGTGCCATTAACACATATTTGGGTGTAAAATAATTTTTTTTGTCAAAAGGTGGGTTTTTGCTTGCTAAAATTTTCATTTTGGTATATTATACATTTGTAAATATTATGTCGGCTGACATTGTTGAGAGGTGAATTATGAATAATTATATGCGTTATAGGGGATTGTTTGCGGTTGAAATGGCACTTCTTCCACTAATGGTTGCTTTTAAACTGATTATTGGTACTTGGGCGGTGTGTATTCCGCTAATATTGCTTGCGGTATGCCGTTGTGTGATGATTTTTATCAAAAATCGTGCTAAATTAAACGACCATATCATTGAAAGCGTGGGGGATGCAATTATACTTGAGTTTTTGGCAATATATTTTACTGTACTTGGCTTTATACCTGCTTGGCTAAGCATTGTGGTATGTATTTTGGTTCCACTATACGAAGCATTAAACATTTATTTTTATAGCAAACCACTAAGCGAAATCGTGCAAGCGTTGGACTTTTGTTATTTGGCGTTTGTGTTCACAACCATTATATCACTAAGTTTTGTAATGGTAGTGGATGTAGTTGCCAAGGTGTCATTAATTGCTATTATGCTTACAACTGCCATTGTGGTAGCGTATAAGGGTTATAGATTGTTTAACTACTATATCATTAACCGTAAAAGCAAGTTTGCTAAGCAAAGAGCCAAGGAAGAAAAGGCTAAAAATAAGTAACATATAAATATGATTATTGATTTAAAAGGGGCTAGTAAATCTAGTCTTTTTTATTTAAATTTTACCTTATTTAAAGGCGTGCAAGTGGGTTAAATGGTTAAATTGGCAAAAAATAAAATTAAATTGGTAAAAAATAAAGAAAAAAATAGCAAAAAAATCATAAAAAAATAAAAAATGACTATTGACAAAGTGGGTATTGTGGTGTACAATACGATTGGAGAAAAGAATTATGAAAGCTGAAATCTATTTTGATAACGCTTCCACCACTAAGATGAGTGCGGAAGTGTTGCAGGCTATGATGCCTGTTATGACTGAATGTTATGGCAACAGCAATTCAGTTCACGGGGTTGGGCGTGATGCTAACAAGTATATTGACGATGCAAGGGACACGATTGCAAAGACGCTTAATGTAAGCCCTAGTGAAATTTACTTTACATCGGGCGGTACTGAAGCAAATAATTGGGCAATTATTGGTATTGCAATGGCAAACAAGAGTAAAGGTAACCACATTATTACTTCTAAGTTTGAGCATCGTTCGGTGCTAGATGCGTGCGAGTATTTGGAAAAGAATGGTTTTAAGGTAACATACTTGGATGTGGACCGTCATGGATTTGTTAATTTTGCCGAACTTATTGGTGCTATTACACCTGAAACTATTTTAATTTCAATTATGGCAGCTAACAACGAAATTGGCACTATTCAAAACATTAAGGCAATTGCTCAAACCGCTAAGGAATACGGCATTATTTTCCATACCGATGCGGTGCAACTATATGGCTCAATGACATTTGATTGTCAAGATATGGGCATTGACGCTATGAGCATATCATCACACAAAATTTATGGACCTAAGGGTGTGGGTGCGCTATATATTAGCAACAAGATTGACATTGACAATCTTCACTTTGGTGGCAACCAAGAGCGTGGTCGTCGTGGTGGCACACTTAATGTGGCTGGTATTACGGGCTTTGCTAAGGCGGTGGAAGTAGCGTATCGTGATTTAAACCAAAATCAATACAAACTTAAAACTTTAAGCGAATACTTTGTGGCGCAACTAACCAAGGAAGTGCCAGATGTTATTATCAACGGTTATGACAAGCAAAAGTTACCTAAAATTGTAAGCGCAACATTTGTTGGTATTGACGGTAGCGCATTGCTAATGATGTTGGACTTAAAAGGCGTGTATGTAAGCACTGGTAGTGCGTGTATGTCAAACAGCGTGGAAGTATCACATGTGCTAAAAGCAATGGGTATGACTGACGATTTGGCAAAGGGAACTATTAGATTTAGTTTTTCTAAAAACAATGAATATGAAGAAGTGGATAGGGCTGTGGCAATTATTAAGGAATGTGTTGAAAAGTTAAGAGCATTCTCACCAACATATTCATCAAAATCTACTTTAAAGCAAAAGAGAGGTAGAAAGAAGAAAAATGAAATCGTGTAGCAGAAAAATTTTAGAATTATTTTATAACGCTAAGCATAGCGGTCGCATCACTAAACCTGATGCCATTGGTCGTGTGGGGGAAGATAATGACGGCTTGGTAATTGAACTTACTTGGCGTGTTGTTGATGGTGTGATAGAGGATGCTAAATTCCGTGCTTTTGGTAACCCTAATGCTATTGCAATTACATCTCTTATGACCGATAATATTATTGGTAAAACAGTTGAAGAAGCCACCCTTATTGGCGAAGATGTTATTACCGACAATTTGGATGAATTCCGCCCTGAATATTTGGAAACTTATGATATGGTGCACATGGCTATAGCGGACGCATATAATAACTACCTAAAACGCCAAAATCGTAAGGATAACGCTGATAAGGCTGAAGATATAAACGAATATCCAGTGCACAATATTAGCGAAGATGAAGATGTTGATAAATTAGAGCAACTCCAAGATGAAATGGAAGGTCATGTAACAACCATTATTAGCGAAAAGCGTGGTCGTGGTAGACCTAGAAAACCAGTGGATGAAAATACAGTTGTTGAAGTGGGTGAAAAACGAGGCCGTGGACGCCCTAGAAAGATTGTAGATGAAACCGAAGTGGTAGATGTGGGCGAAAAGCGAGGCAGAGGCAGACCAAAAAAGGTTGTTGATGAAACTGCTGTTGTGGAAATAGTGGGCGAAAAGCGTGGTCGTGGCCGTCCAAGAAAAGAAAGAGTGGAAGACGAACAACCTATTGCTGAAAAGCGTGGCCGTGGTAGACCTAGAAAGATAGTTGATGAAACTGAAGTAGTAGAAGTAGGTGAAAAGCGTGGCAGAGGTCGCCCAAGAAAACCAGTGGATGAAAATGCAATTGTTGAAGTGGGCGAAAAACGAGGTCGTGGACGCCCTAGAAAGATTGTAGATGAAGCCGAAGTGGTAGAAACTAGCGAGAAGCGAGGCAGAGGCAGACCTAGAAAGGAAGTTAAATATAATTTTCCTTCAGACCTAGATGAAGTGATTAATGATAAGGAAGTGGATGAACTTATCAATGGCAATACATCAAAAGTGGAAGAAAAAGATACTTTTGTAAATGACTTGATTACCAACAAACTAATCGATGAAGATGATGATGTGTTTGATGCTGATTATGATTTGTTTAAATCAAATATTCGCAACATATTATCGGGCAAGGAAGTGAGTTCGGCATCAAATTATGGCGAAACATCAAGTGTTGCTAGTAAGGTTGAAAGCGCTGAAGTTGAAATTGAGCAAAATAATTTAATCGAAGATGAGCAACCAGCCTATACAGATAACGAAGACACAAATAAAATTGTAGCGGAAGAAAAGCGTGGCCGTGGACGCCCTAGAAAAGTGGTGGACGAAAGTGAAGTTGTGGAAACTGGCGAAAAGCGTGGTCGTGGCCGTCCAAGAAAAATAGTAGAAGAAAGTATGGAAGTTGAAACGGGTGAAAAGCGAGGCCGTGGTAGACCTAAAAAGATTGTTATTGAAACGGTAGAAGTTGAACCTGAAAAGCGTGTAAGAGTGGATACTGTGAACTCGTTGACCAGAAGTTTAAACACCCCTGGCGGAGTGCCTAGTTTTAATAATACACAAGATATAGTGTTTGCATCTAAAAATGTAACAACCACTAATATTAATATAAATGTAACCAAAACAACCACTAGCGTTGATGACAATCAAGCGGTAAGTAGCAATTATTCAAAAAATGTAAACATCAATTCGGTTAAGGAAAATTCAACAATTTCAGCACCAGTAAATGCGTTGAAGCAAGATGATAATGAAATAGAAATTGAACCAAACACTCAATCAAGCATTAGCACTCAAGCAACAATTAACAAAAATATTGATGATATGGACGACAACTTTGAAGATGATTTAAGTGAAGAGTTTGAAGACGAAATTGATGCATCAAACATCAAAGACGAAGCACCAAAAGGTGGTATTGAAGATTTGTTGAAAGCACTACTAAATGACGATTAAAAAACTATTATCGGTGTAGCGACATAAACTTTTGAAAGTGGTTAAATAATTAAAGGCAAATCTTTTAATAGGTTTACCTTTTTAATATAATTTTCAAATTAGGTATTGTAATCTTCTTTTGAATATGCTATACTGCTAATACTTTTAAGGAATTAAATATTACAAAATATGAAATAAGAGCTCAAAAACAAAAAGAAAGAGCTATTAAAAGAACATTAAGAAAGGCACGAGTTCCAAAGGATGCTACCCCAGAACAGGTTAAAGCATACCTTATACATTATGTTTCAAGAGCAAAGTTGGATTATTACACTTTGGGATTTACAGATGAACAATTAGCAGACCCAAATTTCTTGTTAGGTTTATATA
>JAFULP010000072.1 GCA_017473285.1 Clostridia bacterium | reverse complement strand
TCACTCTAACCACGAAATAACCATATCCAATAAACGCTTTGTGGTTCGGATTCGTTATCAATCGTTGCACCAGTCCGACCGGCATAGTATTTTATATGTTTTAAAGCCAGCCAATGAGCGGATTTAAAAATCTCACTATCTAGGTGAGATTTTTTCTTTATGTACCAAACTATTTTATTTTTTACAATTAGATATTGAAATTGTTTTGGAATTGTGTTAATATAGAATTGATTTAAGGAGAGTTTCTATGATTAGAGAAAGACAATTTAGAGAAGAGAATAAATCTTCTGTGTATATAGATTGGTTAAACGATAAAGAAGCAAGAGAAGGTAACAACTATATGTTGGTTGTGACAGACTGGTTTGACTGCGTAAGTTATCCTGTATTTTGCCCAAGTGCATTATTAGAAGAAACACGAGCAAAATATGATAATAAAGATAAGATGTCAAGAGTTGATTTAGTTATTCAACTTCAAAGACAAAGAGAAAGATATACAATAAAAGAATATGTAAAATCTTTCGTAAAGATGAAAAAACAAGAAATTCAGTCTGTAAATCAACAATCGCCTAGCGAAGAAGATATTTTCAGCAAATAATATTAACCTCAAGCACCCAAACAAAGTTAAAATTTGAGTGTTTTTTATTGTGTATCTAATACTATTTTGTTGGGGAGAATATTTTGATTAATTTGTTTGGTTTGTTGGAAAGTATGTCGTCAATAACATCAACCCCAGTTATTGCATTTATTATTCCATTTGCACCACAACTTATAAACATCAAAATATCTTTATCAATATTAGATGTTCCTATCAAGCCCATATTGTTGTCCGTTGTGCCAAAGCAACCACAAAATTTGTAATCAATTTTTGTTTTGCCTTTTAACTTAGGAAACAAATTAAATAGGTCCTTAGTTAATTTGTCATATTTTTTATTTGCCTTTTTCTCGTTTATAGGTTTTTGCTTAAACTTTGTGTCTTCCCCACCAAAAATTATTCGATTGTCTGGCAAAATTCTAAAATAATGGTATGGCGTTGTTGCATCGTGCATCATTGCATGATTGTACCAAGTAAAATCTTGTAACGGCTCGGTTACAATCGAATAACTAACAAATCGATAGCACAAATCACTTTTGTTTAAAATTTCCCAATTAAAGCCTGTGGCAATCAGTATTTTTTTGCACTTTATTTTTTCGCCAAAGTTTGTTATTGCAAGATAGCCGTCTTTTTGCTTTATAAGTTCTTCTATTTTGGTATTTTCAAAAATTTTGGCTTGATTTTGCGAGTTTTCAATCATTTGTTTGGCAAAAAGATATGGATTAAATTCACATCCCCCATTTTTACAATATATGCCACTTTTGATTTCAAACGGAAAAGGATTGTTGTTTGAATTAAATAATTCCACTTCAAAGCCATGCTTTTTTCTAAATTCATACTCTGTTATAATGTCTTTGCTTGAAAAATTTGAGTTGGTAAACAAAAATGTTGGTCGCAAGTTAAAGTCGCAATGGTTTCCGTAGGTGCTTATAAACTTTTGAATTTTCTTAATCGCATTTAGTCCACTTTGGTACGCCAAAACAATATCTTGCTCACTCATATATTTTGTCAAGTCGCTGGCATATTCATCTAATTGATATTCCAATAACGCCGTTGCGCACGCTGTACAAGCACATCCAAAACGCCCCTTGTCAACAAGCACCACATCGTATTTTTGCGACAAATAAAAGTTGGCGATTGCACCATCAATTCCACCGCCAATTATCAACAACTCACACTCAATATCCCGCTTCAAATACGGATATTGCTTAATCTTTTTATTGCAATTACAAAAATATGGTTTCCCCTTAATATATTCCATACCATTATTTTTGCCTTGTTTGTAAAATTTATTATGATATTATTACATTAATAAATCACTATTTAGCGAGTTAGATACTATATCAAATATTTCGTCACTTATTTGGTCAATGGTTTTTAGGTTGTCGCCTTGCATGCAATCTACTATATCCCAGTTATATTTGCTAGCAACATATCTGCCCGAATTATATGCGTGTATTAAGTGCTGAGTGTCTTGCTCGTGAATATCTTGCTTAGTGCCCGCTTTTAAATCCGCCCTAGCATTGGCAAGGCGCTTGCTAACTTCGGGTGGTATATTTAAAAATATCACCTTGTTGGCTCGTGGCAATTTAAGTTCGTTAAACTCAAAATTGTCTAACCATGCCAAAATTTTATCTCTTTGTTCCCTATTATGAATTTTACCCGCTTGGTGTAGCATATTGCTTTGAGTGTATCTATCAAGCACTATCACTCCGCCACTCTCGTAATGCTCCTTTAAATCCTTTTGATAAGTACATAATCTGTCAACCGCAAACAATGCACTGGTTTGGTATGCATCTAATTCATCAGCGCTCTTGCATAACTGCCCACCTAAATACATCTTAACTGGTCCACTTGAAGGGCTATCATAACTTGGAAAACTGTGTTTAACCACATCCACCCCTTCTGCCAATAATCTTTCACATAATTTTGTGGCTTGAGTTTGCTTACCGCTACCATCTGTGCCCTCAACAACAATAATATATCCCATACTTTTCTCCTTAAGTCCATTTTACTACAACCCTAAAATTTAAGCAAATAAAAAAGAGTTGTATTTCCAACTCTTTTAATTTATAGTTGCAATAGTTCTTTGTTATCATCTTCTAATTGGTCTTTATGAAACTGAACTGACAACATCCAATTCCAAAGGTCATGTGGATTAGAAGTTCTTGCTATATATTCTTTAAAATAATTTTCTATATGAGTATTATTTTCGTTTTTATATGCAACACACTTTTCTTGCCAATCAAAAAATAAATCCCAATACTCTGTAGTATCCATTGCCCTATCAAGTTTCACATCCTTAAATTGTGGAAAAATCATATCATAAGTGCTATCCTTTAACGATTGCAAATATTGATACAACTTATTACATTTCAATTCTTCATTAGAAATATATTTACAATTGCTAGGTTTAAAAATCTTTGTGTAAACATCTTTTTTACAAATAATGCCAAAAGTCGTATCAATTACCATATCATTAGGCAAAATTAAATAACAATGTTTATAATCAGTGTTATAGCTATTATTTTTATAATATTGCGCATAATTATCTAGTTCGGCTGTAACTATTTTAAAATTTTCAAAACACAAACTTAACATTAATATAATTGAATAACAACAACCATTTGCACAATCATTTTGAATTAGTCTCTTTATTGGAATACCTAAGAAATTGTAATCAGGCAACGATTTTATAAAGTTATTATCAAATACTTCTGGCTTTTCACAATCGTAAAAAAGAAGTTTCATATGGTCATTATAGTTATCTTTGTCATAAAACTTTATTTTACCTAATTTGCAAGCCTTTTTCATTTGCTTTTCATAGGCACTAGCAAAAATACCTTCCTTATAACAATAATCATCCATTAATTTTTCTAACTTATCTCTTATACTCATAATAATGAGTGTAGCACAATTTAATCTTTTTGTAAATACCTTACTGTAAAATCTAAAAATAAATTACTCGCAAGCTTTCAATTTAGTCAATTAACTTACTTGTTGGCGGACACTCCGCCTGCCACACGCATAGTGCAATAAAAAAACATAACGCCCTTGTTATAAAGGGCGTTTTATTTTAATTAAAGTTATAATTAGATATTGTCCAGTCTGTCAATAATACTCTTTTTGTCAATATGTTGACCAATAAATACAAGTTTTATCATACGGTCGCCATATTGCTCGTCCCAATCTTTGCGAAGTAGAGCTTCTTGCTCAAGCAATTGCTTTAATTCATTCTCTGGCATTGTAGCGTACCAATAACCTGTTTGGTCAAGGTTCTTTTGTGGGCCGGCTTGCTCAAACAAATATGACATCTCGGTTTCGTCGCTAAAATACACAAGACCTTTGGTACGAATTATTTGGCGTCCCCAGTTTTCATTAATAAAATCTAAGAACTTTTTACGGTCAAATGGTTTACGGCGGTAGTACACAAATGTACCAATACCATATTCTTCTTCGCCATGATTATGGTCGTGCCCACAATGACAATGACCTTTGCAATGACATTTTCCATCATCGTGATTATGGTCGTGATGTTCGTCATTATGATGATGTCCTTCGTGATGATGGTTGTACTCACTATCATGATAATGTTCATCTTCGTCATGGTGATGGTGCTCGTGACGACATTCACAATCTGGGTCATCACAATGCTCATGGTCGTGATCGTGACAATGACATTCTTCTCCGTTTTCGTGACAATGGCATTCGTGGTCGTGATGATGATGTTCGTGCTTATGCTCGATAATTTCATCACGATTGTCTACATTTTCCGCTTCCAACTCTCTAATCCAACCCGCACTTGTAGCACTGCGTTCAAAGTCAAACATATTAGTATCCAAAATTTGTGCAAGGTCAACTTTTGAATAGTTGGTTTCAATAACCTTTGCCACTGGTTGAAGTTCCTTAATCACGGCTTTAACTCTATTTAATTCTTCTGTACTAACTTCATCCACTTTGTTAAGCAATACAATATCACAAAATTCAAGTTGTTGAATAATAAGCCCTTCAATATCTTCTTCGCCATAATTGCTTTGAGTCAAAGTATTGCCACAATTAAATTCTTTAACAAGGCGCAAAGCATCGGTAACCGTTACCACCGCATCAAGTTTGGTAAGTGGTGGCATATTGTTGGCCTTGCATTGTTCTTCGATGGCAATAATTGATTGCACAATAGGCACAGGCTCACAAATACCGCTTGCTTCAATCAAAATATGGTCAAACTTTTGTGATTTGACAAGGCTTAAAATTTGATTGATTAAATCTTCGTTAAGATTGCAACAAATACAACCATTTTGAAGCGCCACAAGGCTATCATCTCCGCTAGACACCACACCGCCCTTTTGAATAAGGTCCGCATCAATATTTACTTCACCAATATCGTTGACAATAACAGCCATTTTGTAGCCCTTATCGTTGTTTAAAATATTGTTAATCAAAGTAGTTTTTCCGCTACCCAAATATCCAGTTACCAAAGTAATAGGAACACATTTATACATAATTTTCTCCTTAATACAATCTTTAAATTATTCAAATTAATTTAAACCCTTAAATATCCGCAATCTAGTCAAATTTTGTAATATCTTAGTGTTTTTAATTTGAATACAATTTTTAACACAACAAATTATACACCAAACATCAAAGTTTTGCAAGTGGATTTATATTTTTTCTTCTACGGTTTTAATTTCAAATTGTTGTGGTAGTTCAAAATTAATAAATTCAACTAATTTTCTAAAGTTTTTACTAGATGCTGATGATTTTACATAATAAAGTTTATTACCATAAAATGCTAAATATTTCCCTTTATGTGTCGTTTTAAACCATATAGTTGTTTTATGACTATACCAAAGCGATGATGTATTGTATATATGTTTATTTTTGGTCTTATAATCATAGTCATTGCCCGAAACATCAGAAGCATAATCTCTACAATCCTTATCGTTGTCAAAAATATATGCTACCAAATATGCAGAAACCCCATCATATTTAATTGTGATATTTTTTGCTTCGCTTACATTATATTTCTTAATATGTTTATCCTTGTATTGATTTTCAGCAATCACATATTCATCTAAAAATTCAAAATCATCAAAACTTGTGTATATTCGTGAATCTTCTAATACATATGGTTGCCTTGGCGCAAAAACATATAACAATACCAATGCAACAGCTATAAATAAAATGATACTTCCAATAATTATTAATCCCTTTTTTGTTTCTTTTTTCATTTTTATCTCCTTTCTAATATCGCAAGTGTTTCAATATGTTTTGTTTGAGCAAACATATCAAATGGTTGAATACTTATGATGTTATGTATGTTTTGCAACACTTTCAAATCCTTTGCCAAGGCAATTGGATTACACGCTACATATATTATTTGGTCAGCGGTTTTTACGCTATCAATAACTTCGGGCGTGCAACCTGCGTGCGCTGGGTCTAGCACCACGCTACATTTTAAATTTGAATTTTTATCTAAATTGCTTTGGTTATTAATTTGTGATGCTTTGCTTTGCGACTTAATTTCGCTTTGCACTTTTTTAATTAATTTAGGCAATATTTTGGTGCAATCGCCATTTATTACTTGCATACTAGTAATATTGTTGTTTTTAACCAATTGCCTTGCTTTTTCACTTGCTTGTGACACAATTTCTACGCTATAAACCATTTTTGCATTTTTGCTCATCACAGCACTAAGTAGCCCTGCACCTGCGTAAGCGTCAATCACTACTCCGCCACCAATATTATTAATCACTTCCGTATACAATTTAGTTTTAATCTCATTATTAACTTGCAAAAAACTTGCCACATCAATATCATACTTAATGCCAAATTCTTCCATTGTAATACTTTTAATGCCCGCAATGTGCTTGTAATCACGCCCTAATATAATTGAGTTGTGTTGATTGTTGATGTTTATGTAAAGCCCATATGAGCCTAGTTGATTTAACTTATCCACCAACTTGTCCAAATGCTTAATATTTGAACTAGTTGCCACCAAGCATATTAGCGTTTGGTTATTTACACTTCTAATAACAGCATACTTAAGCAAGCCCTTAAAGTTGTCAAAATCAAAGGTTGATACATTGTATTCCTTAATCCAATTTTTAATCAAAGTAAATGCCGTATTAATTTTATCATTCATTAATAAGCACTTGTCAATCTCTATAATTTTATGGCTATTAAATTCAAACATACCAATATTGTTGCCTAACGGAAATACGCCTTTGTTGCGATAAGTATATTGTTGTGACGCAACTGTTGGCAACACTTTGTAATCAATACCGCCAACTTTTAGCAATGTTTCCTTAACCAAATTTTGCTTAAACTCCAATTGCTTTCCATAATTTAGATGTTGTAAATTGCATCCGCCACATTGCATAAAATATGGGCAAGGGGCAACTACTCTATCCTTACTTTCAGTTATTACATCCACCAGTTTTGCATTACAAAATTTTGATTTTTCGCTTGTTATTTCAACTTGCACTACTTCGTTTAGCAATGCAAAATTAACAAAAGTAACCTTTTGCAAATTATTACTCTCACTAGGGCGTGCCACCCCTTCGCCATTCATCCCTAAATTATCTATCTTTAATTCCATATGCGTATTATACACCCACGCAATGATTTTTGCAACAGTTTGATATTTAATTGTCCTAACAAATTTTATGCTAAATGATTTAAACTTTGACAAAGTATATGCATTAATAACCTTTATATTGCTTGCCTAAAACGAAAATATGTGCTACATTAAACTTATGAAAAACACATCAAAAGTTATCGAATTTCCGCTTACAACTACTACTAAAACTAATGTAATAATTACTAAAAAGCGTATGAAAAATATGCGCCTTACTATATCAAAAACTGGTAAAGTTGCAGTTAGCATCCCTTACCAAACCACTTATGGTTATGCATACGAATTTTTGGTGCGAAAGCGCAGTTGGATTGCTAGCCAATTAAGCAAAATAAACTGTAACCTAAACAAAGATAGTTGCAAGTTTGTTGATAACGGCAATATATTTGTGTTGGGTCAAAACTTTCCACTTAAACTTGAACTTAGTACTAAAAACAAAGTAATTTTTGACAATGGTTTTACAATTTACACTAAAGACTTAAGCGAAGACTTTGTACGCCAACAATTTATCAAGTGGTGCAAAAAATATTTTTTAGACTTTTTTACTAATCGCCTAAAATACATATATTTGCAAATGTTTAAGGACAATAACTACCCTATTATAAAGATTAAAACTATGAAATCAATGTGGGGTAATTGTAATTTTGTTAAGCGTGTTGCTTCGTTAAATATATATCTATCCAAAGCCCGCATTGAGTGTATTGATTATGTAATAACTCACGAACTTGCACATCTAATACATCACAATCACAGTAAGGACTTTCACAACCTTATGACTACACTTATGCCCGACTGGAAAGTGCGTAAAAAAATGTTGAAAGACTATTCTTTACAATTTTAATTTATCTTTCAACATTTTCAAATTTTAAATAATCACAATTAAAAAAATCCGTTAGTTCTATATTTAATCCAAAACATATATCAAATAAGGTGATAAAATGAATTGTTTTAACTTGCTTTGTAAGTATTGTACTTAGTGTAGATTGAGATAGACCACTTGCCTTACACAATTGATATTGCGTCATATTATTTTTTTGTTTCATAAGCTCTTTAATTCGCTTTATGATAGCATCAGTAAGTGCCATAAATCTCCCCCAAATCACAAAATTTTATTTATTCTATAAATTTTTTAAAAAAATATACTACGATTGCTCGATTTTTTAAAAAGTTTGTGCTATACTATTCAATATGACGAAGTATGAATTATCGTGTTCCGTATTTGGACACAAAGAAATTGAAATAACTTATGAATTAAAAGTTAGTTTAAAAGACACTTTTATTGATTTAATTACAAACCAAAATGTTTGCATATTTTATTTTGGCGGATTTGGACAATTTGATGATTTGTGTTGGCAAATTATAACCGAACTTAAACAATCTCAATTTCCACATATTAAGCGTATTTATGTATGTGAAAATGAAGATTATGTCAATCGCCCGCATAAGCGTCCTAAATGGTTAAAAAATGAAGATTATGAAGAAATATTATTTTTTTCACTTAAGTTTGATTATTGGTACACTCGTATTTATTACAGAAATATTGCAATTGTTGACCACAGCGATTTTAATATTTTTTATATTCGTAATACTGAAAATAGCGGAGCCTATAAAGTTTATAAATACGCAAAGCGGAATAATAAAAATATTATAATGTTATAATTTTAACCATATTTATTCCTTGACTTTAGAATTGTCATTAAGTAAAATAATTATATGAGTAAATTATTTGAAAAAAATGACAATTCTTTTATATGTACAGTTTGTGGAGCAAATGTTCCACCTTTAAAATATTCTTCAAGGGACCATTGTAACAAATGCTTGTGTTCAATTCACATTGACATTAACCCAGGCGATAGAGCCAACACTTGCCTGGGGGTTTTGCGCCCAATTAGCGTAGTAAGTTCTAGTAAAAAGGGGTATATTATTAATTATAGATGCGAAAAATGTAGGAAACTTCACAACAACAAATCGGCTAGCGATGATAGTTTTGAAGCCATTTTGCAAGTAATGAAGGAGAACAGTTTGAAATAATTATGAAAAAGGGGATTAAAATATTTTTATTTTGCTTTATAATATTTGCCACCAGTTTTTTTGGCGTAAATATTTCCAATGTTGATGCTAAGCAAATATCTATTGCTTCACCTATTACTAGTACCGCCACCACTCCGCCAAGTAGTTACGATTTAAGGAATTATATTGATATTGGGGTTGAAAATCAAAACCCTTATGGCATATGCTATGCGTTTGCATCCCTTACTAGCCTTGAAACATACCTTGCGCTAAATCATGGCGAATACTACGATTTTTCTGAAATACATTTTGCACTGTCACTTTGCTTGCAAGAAGGGTATTATTCCTCAGTTGAGCAAGCCTTTAATAGCGGTGGCAACTTTAATCATTTCACGCTATACACCCAAAAGGATAACAACATCGTGCTTGAAGAAGAAATGCCTATGAGTAAATATCTAAAACTTAATTCTTCAACTAGATATACCACAATGACTGAAGATTACAACAATCTTAATGCAAATTATTATCCACTAGTAAAGGTAAATGACACAGTTGGGTTTACTCAATATGCGGGCAATAAATCACAATACAGTTCTAGCGAACTTGCCACATTTAGAAATAGCGTTAAAACACATATTATGCAATACGGAAGCGTAACTGCGGGTATACATACAAATTCTACCTTTACCAATGCCAGTATCAACTATAAGATAACTGATGATAGTCTTGTTGGTAATCAAAGTGCAATTACTTCCAACATCAACCACTTAATATCAATTGTTGGTTGGGATGACAATTACGACGCTAATGGCACTTGGGCAAATAAGGGTGCGTATTTATGCTTAAATTCGTGGGGCACAAATTTTGGATTAGACGGATATTTTTATGTGTCATACGATGATTATTTTATTGAAAGTGCAATTAATGGCGTGTCAAATGCAACACTAAGCACCACTAATAACAAAATTAGCACCATTGCCAATCATCAAGACAAAACTTACATAGTTACACATACGTTAGACAATGACTTGTTTTTAGCCAATATATTTGACACATCTAAATATTTGGGCGAAAATATCACCGATATAGATGTATTTGCAAAAGGCGACACCGCTAAATTTTATATCAAGTTCTTTGCTACAAAGCAAGATGCTTTGGCGGGGCTAAACTCGGTTACGGTTATGAACCTAGCAAATTCTAGTAAAACTGGTGAATTTTCGTTGTATTACAAGTACCACTTATCCACCCCACTTACCGTTAGTGGTAATTATATGGTGGTTGTATCTCAAATTGATAATGCATACAAAACTCATTCATTAGCAAGCGCAACCAGCACACTTGAACCAACTTATTACAACACTTCCAAACTAGGCGCATTTTCTACATCTACCGTTTGGGACCCACCAGTTGACAACACAAATCTTAGCACTGCGTTGCCTATAATTTTACACACCGACAAGCAATATATTCAAGTAAGCAAATTTACTAGCAATGTAGATTCGATTATAAACTCTAATTATGTTAAAAACAATGCAATATTTTACAACAAGTCAATCAATTTAACCTTAAACAATGCAAATATCACCACCAGCAATTTGGCAAATATAACGATTACAAGGTCATATATCAATTCTTTTACCGATGTAAGTAGCAATTTTAATTTTAGCTTGTCTGGCAACACCATTACAATCACTATGATTAATGATGTTGCAGGCAGTTTTAGCGTTGGAGATTACTTAATCAAAATCCCTTGCGGAAACACCACAATATATCGGGTAATCGAGGTGCAAAACGCTGTATCATATTCAATCACCTATCATTTAAACGGCGGTAGTGCTACCAATCCTAATGTGTACACCAACAAGCATACAACCTTGACCCTAAACTCCCCTACCAAAGCGGGATATGAATTTGTGGGCTGGTATACCGATAGCACATTTAACACTCAGTTTGACCCAGATAATTTGCCATACACTAGTTTAGAGTTATATGCAAAATATGACTTTGCCACCCCTACCATTGCAAGTAAAACCAATGATATATCAATCACCTATTATGATGGGATAAAAGTGGACATTATCGTAAATGCAACTCATGCATTACTAAACGAATACAATACACTAAGTTATCAATGGTATATGCGCAAAACTTTAAGCGATATGTATTCAATTATTGATGGTGCAACTTCTAGCACGCTAAGCGTATATAATGTTAGAGATAGTGGTTATTATGTATGCGAAATAAGCATTAGCATAACCGACCTAAGCCTAACCGCATCAACTATAGTAAAAACATTAACTATTAGCAACACTAATGAAATTGCTGTAAATATCAAGCCATATATTTATGATATGAGCAACGCTAAGTGGAATTACTCCGAGGCGCTAAGTTATAATGCTTCTGCTCAAACTGTAGAAGTAATCAACCTACCTCAAGGAGTTACAATACAATATTCTAACAACGAATTTAGCGATATTGGCACATATATTGCCCACGCTGAACTTGTGTATGACGATATGGACGGCAACGCCTATGCTAGCCCTATTGATGACTTAAATTGGGAAATTAGAAAATCAAGGATAACCATTACAATTAATGATATTATTAGCAATGAACCTATTTCACTTGAAAACTTAAACAATATGTATACTTGTAGTATTGAAAACGAATATTTGCCAAGCACTATTGTAACCTATCAAGATAAATTAGAGTATTTAGATCTTGTATTTGATTTGCAAGACACCGCTCAGCCAAACATAAAAACAATCACCGCCACTACCAAGACTTTTGACATATACGATATCACTATTATTGATGCTCAATACCGTGTGGTTGTGTACACTTTAACTAGCAACAACATTACATCAACCAATCAAAATGGCTTTGTGGCAGATTGCAAATTTACCGCTGAAAATATTGAACTTGGCACTGAAACTAACGATATTTTAAAACAGCAAGATTTGAATTTAATAGGTAGTTACAATATCTCGTATTCATATTTGCAAGAAAGCGATAAAGCAACTGTTAATATCCCCCTAGAGCGCAAAACATTACTTAACAATTTAACGGTGTATATGCTAAAAGACAACAAACTGTTTAAGGTTGATAATGTTGTGGTAAATAGTGACGGTATTACATTTGACACAGATGAACAAAACGCAACATATATCATTGTTAAAAACAATAATTCTCTTACATCTAACACTCAAATGTTGATATTAATTTGTATCATAGGCGTGTTTGTAATATTGTGTGTATTTGCAATTGTTGTTGCCATCAAACGCAAGCACCTCCATAATATCTAAAATTTAAATTAGACACAAAAAAGTCACATTAATTGTGGCTTTTTTATTTTACATTATTTTTTTATAATTAATATTAATTTAATTATAGTTAACATCGCTTATGCCTTATAAATAGTATTTTTTCTCAAAAATTAACATTTATTTTATATTTATTTAAATTTATTTTTAATTTTAAATATTTTTTCTTATTTTTTATTTAATAAATAATTTTTTTAACTATTTTTTATTGTCTTTTATTTGTTTTTTGATGAATAAAATTTTTTATTGCTCAAATATTATCTACAAGGAGTTTTTATGAACTATGTAGACCATTTACTGCTATCACGATTTTATCAAATAGCCAAGATTTCGGTGTTGCAATTTGAAGTCATTATGCCTAAGATTAAGAATAAAGAATTGCAAACAATTGTATCCAATCAAATATCAAACTATGATGTATTGGTTAAGGAATGCCAAACCCTTGCCAAAGCCCACTCAATTGCTTTGCCTGACCACATATTTTTCAAGCGCTGTAAGCAAATTATTGATGAAAACTTTGACAATATAACTTCGGTTAACACTCAAACCCTTATCGCTTGTACCATACTATCTAGTTTGAACACATTGATTGAAATTTACAATGTTGAAAGTGCTGATAGCGAAACCATAAATATTGGCAAACACCTTCAATCAATGCAAGACAACAACCTTCAAATCTTAAGAGAAATCAAACTTTAAATATGCAAATTTATGCTGTAATTAGGCGTGTTTTTGCACTTAAATTGTCGGTTAGCAAAAAGTTTGATAATTGATGTTTAAATTGTAAATCAATAGGAGAATATTATGAAATATAGCGTTAAGCAATTGGCAAGAGCGTATTGCGAATACTTGTCTAATCAAGGATTTGATGTGAGAGTGAAGGTGTCACAACCTTACGACTTAGCCACATATAATGAGTATGAGTACAAAAAATTAATTGAACAATATGAGCGATTGTACCAGCACACAGACGCACTAGCGTTAACCGAAAAGTTTTTAAAAGGAGAATAGTTTTGCAAGTTGAGCGTGGAGAATTATATTATGCTGACCTAAGCCCCGTAGTTGGTAGCGAACAAGGCGGACTTAGACCAGTTTTAATAATTCAAAATGATGTAGGCAACAAATATAGCCCTACCGTTATTATTGCCGCTGTCACTAGCCAAATCCAAAAAGCAAAACTACCCACACACATCGAACTCAGCCACACCAAATACCCCCTATCCAAAGATAGCGTGGTGCTACTTGAACAAATACGCACCCTTGACAAACTTAGGCTAAAAGACCGCATTGGTCAATTAGACCACCTTGCAATGCAAAAAGTAAATGTAGGCCTTATGATAAGCCTAGGAATACACACTTAAAGCAATGCCTAATATTGGCGTTGTTTTTTGTTGACAAAAAAAAATTCAATGGACTATACTTAGTTGATTTTAAGTAGAATATTATGAACGAAACTAATAATTCAACTAAAACTCAAGATGTTCAATCTCAACAACACGCTACAACAATCAAACACATTAAACGAAACAGATTAATTGCCAAAATAGTTGCACCAATTTTGTTGTCCAGCTCTATAGCGTTTGCCACATTATTTGGCTTTTCAGTAAACAATATGATTAAACTAGATACCCTAACAGATGAGTTAAGTGCCGATTTGAATATTGCATCTACTGATGTTAAAGCCACCAATCACTTCCAACAAGAGTAGATTAATACATACAATCAATACACTCAAGCATATACCAATAATGTTATTAATCTAGAGCAATATACCGAAAAATTGGAATATTTAAATTCACAAAAGTTTGTTGAAGATTATGCTATTAAAAATAATGATATTGAACTTGCATCAAATATGCTAGATATCCAAAACCAGCTAATAGATGCTTCAAATAAAAGGGCTCAGCTTGCTTCGCTTAGCATTATATCACTTTTGCTTACCGCAAGTTCAGGAGTTTTGGGAGTCTATGGCTACGATGTGGCAAACAACTTAAAAAAGCGTGAGCAAGAAGAAAATGCAAAAGAAGCACAAAGATTAGATGAAGAAAAGCGACGCCAAAACTCTGCCTATGTTATAAAGTAAGTGAAGTAAATTTTAAATTGCTAGTGCAATTTGCTCGCAAACTCGCACTTCTCAAGTATGCATAACCATCAGTTGCTGTCAAATATCCCTTCGGGCTGCTTGACGACAACTTCCGATAAT
>JAFULP010000071.1 GCA_017473285.1 Clostridia bacterium | reverse complement strand
TGATATTTAATCCACCATTTGCTTCGCCCTTTAGGTAAACATCATTTAAGATATATGGCACTGGATAGAATGTTAATGTCTTGCTTGTTTCGCTTAATTCGTTGCCATTTTCAATCAATGTCATTTTCATTGACACTGCAAAAGGCTTGTCGGTATACACTGCCAAACTGTATGTAATTACATACGCTCCAGTGTTATCCTTGTAAATATCGCCTTGCTTAATTAATGTAACATCTCCAGCAATTACATCCCCGCCATTTACAGGCGAAATTGTTATTAATGGTTGAACATTAAATTCATAGCCATATACTCTTGCAACAATATTGGTAACACTTGAATTTTGCTCTACCAAATACACTTGCTCACTGTCGTGTTGTGTAGATAATGCGTTATCGACACTAATATACACGCCTGGGCGATATTGACTAATTACAGTTTTTGAGCGTGATACATTAATTGAATTGCCTTCGCTGTCATAAGTGGTAGCATTTACAGTAATTGTAAATGTTTTTCTTACTCCAACTATATTTTCAAGTATTGTACGCACAAATATTATGCCATCGTAACTGCCGTCACTGTAACTTATCTTTTTCAAATTTAATGTTTCACCATCGGCAGTAATTCCAGCATACGATTGATACACACCCTTTTCCTTATTATATACCATTTGTTGATATCTAATAAAGTATTCCTTGCCGTCAATCACTTGAGTTGTAGAAGTAATTGATATATTTTCAAAGTACGAATAATCGTATTCGGCAAATATCTTAATCAAGCCAGATTCACCTGGGATAATCAATGAAGATTCGGCTTCGTTAGACTTAAATTCAGACTCGGTAGTGCCATTAACCTCGCCCGCTCTTGATACTAAATTTGAATAATTTTCAAGGCGGAAAGATGTTAATTGTTGAGGCACAAACCACACATCCACAGTCTTTTTAAGTTCGCTGTTGCTGTTAGCACTTATTTCTAGTTCAAATCGCCACTCGCCGTCCATATAGTCTTTTAAATCTAGATATCTGTACTCTTTCTTTAACTTCAAATTAATGTTATAATCATATCCGCTGTTGTCATCAAGTTTAGTGTAGGTAACTATGGTTTCAAACAAGTCCCAAACACCAAATTCTTGTGGATTAGATGCGTTATTTTTAGCAACTTTAAGCAAATCTTTTGCATTATCATTTACGGCGGTCAATGTTAAATCAATCTTGTCTTGACCCGCAACTTCTAAAAGCAATTTATTGCCATTAGTTCCGCTTACGGTATATGATGGATTTCCACTTTCAATTGATGTGTTGATATAACCTGTAATAAGTTCGGCATTAATGTTTACACCAACGCCAGATTCAACCTTAACATCACTTGAAACTGTTAAGTTTGTTGCTTTATTGTATATGATTATTGTAATAGTTCGTTGCTCTAGTAATGCTTCAGTATTTTCCATCAATGTATCTAGCGCAACATCATTAATCAAATACTTATTAAGGTTTAAATACACGCTAATTGTAATAGGTATTTCAAGATAACTATAACTTGAATCCAACTTGATTGCGCTCATTTCAAATTGACCAAGAACATATTTGCCCGAACCTGCTACAATTTCCTTTGTTTTAGGAGCAAATGTAAAATATTCGCTTAATTTGTCATCAGCAATTTCAGTTGTTACACCATTTACCTTGATGTTTGCATTATCAACCTTTGCCGACATATATGTTTTTGTAGCGTCAAATGTTTGACCATTTACATCTTTTAAGCCCACATTGATTAACGAATTTACCCCAACTCGTGTAGTAAATCTTTCACCTTGTCCGTTTCTGTCTTCAAGCCCTGTGCCTGTGGTTAGGGTGAATGTGTCTTGATGTAATGGATTTTCAACAAATATAGTAACTGTATCTTGAACTTTTGTATCATAAAGTGACGCAAATTTCAACACAACTTTACCCACACCATAGAATGTGATTGTAGCGTCTCCGTCTGTCAAACTTGCAATTTGCGCACCTGATATGATGTTAACGCTATATACACCGCTTGAAATAGATGGAAGTATTGCTTTTTCAATCAAGCCTTTATCCGTATCTTCGCTTACCAATTTGTGAGTATTGTTGCCGTTTGCCACATAGTACACCACTGCAGTTGCGCTTACTTGGTCGTTGTTCTTGTATTGAATATACAAGCCATCTTGACTATCGCCTTCGGTTGTTTCATATCTTTCAAACTTAACGGTATCATCTTCTACCGCATCACTATCAAAATAGTTTTCATCCACATTTACAATAATTTCACTAGGCCTTATTGTGAGTGTATAAACATCCTTACTGTCCACGGTATAAACCAAATATGGGTACTTATTATTGATACTTTCTTGCTCGCTTTTGCGCCAACTAGCCGTAAATCCAGCAATTTCAAAATCGCTATTTAATGTAATATCGTCAACACCATACTCATTTGCTTGTATAGCAATCTTACCTTCAGCATCCAAATAAATCACAGTATTTACAATATACGAATAAATAGTTGCTATGTTATGTTCTTTCAATTCGTTGTTTTCAATATTATTGCTTAGTACATCTCCTATAAAGTACACATATTTAAAGTCTAAATTCTTGCCAAATTCATAGAAAATGCTATCTCCAACATTAAAGTCGGCTTGTACAAAACTCAAATTAGCGCTTGAATTTGCACTGTATGCCACAAGTCCTGCCACATTTGCATTAACGCCAATAATGTTGTAATTTAATTCATTTTCGCCATCTGAAACAAAGTTTTCCACATAAGCACGGGTTAATTGTGTATTAGTTGCCTTACCAATCACGCCACCAACATTACCAACGCCTACAATTTGCGCTCTTGATGCCTCAATTGACACTTCGTTGCTGTCAAACACTATAAACATTGTTCTTGTGTTATCTACAATGCCTGCGTTGTTAAAGCCTATTATTCCACCAATATTTTGTTCTAAATCTATACTTGTTCCATCATCTGTAAAACTATGATATATGTTAGATTTTGTAATTCCGCCCGCATAAGTATAGGTATAATCTTCATTCAAAATGCGCCCTTCAATATATGCACCATAATTAGTACATTCTTGAACTTTGCCAGTATTTACGCCTGCAATACCGCCAAGATTAACTTTGTCGTTAGCCACCAATCTTCCGCTTACCGCCACCTTAGTAATAGTTCCCGCATTTAAGCCTGCGATACCGCCTAAAGCGCTGTTAATGGTCATTGGTGCGTGTGACTCGTCATAATCTACAAGCACTTCAATGTTTGAAACGGCACTGATTAATGTACGAATACTTTGAGTGCTTCCATCTTCGTATGTAGCGCTTATTGTCCCTTTTTCTCCGTTTTGACCTACAACTGCGCCCACATTTAGGTTGGTTGAGTTGGTAAATTTGCTATTTCCAGCCTGAACTGTAACAGTCAACTTGCCAGCCGAATAGCAATCGGTCATATACGCATAATTTGAGCCAAGATTAGTGTTGTTATATGAAATTGTTTTGTTATTAATACCCGCTATTAAGCCAATATTGTAATTTGTATTTTCAGCGCTAATATCAGTAGTGCTACCGTCAGCATTTTCAATATATGATTTAATTACTACTTCGCTTGCAACAATGTTTACACTACAATTTTCAATTGTTCCATTATTGATTGCGGTTACTGCACCAATATTTACAGGATTATTTGATGATGTGTTTTCATTGTTTAATGCCACATCAAAAGTCACTCTATCAAATGTAATATTTTTAATTGTACCTGTAACTGAGTTAAACAAACCAAAGCAAGTTACATCACTTACTGTTTTATATTCGCTAATCTTAAGCCCGATTAATGAATAGCATTTATAAATAACATTGCCAGTGTTAGGGTCATTGATAGTAATTGCGCCGTCTAGGAAGCCCGCAAATTGTCTTTCCTTGTCCCACCAGTTGGTTTTACTTAATGCTGAAATATCAATATCTTTAGCCAATCTGTAATAATTTTGACTGTTGGTTGCAATTGTTTCAAATTCGCTTAACGAACTAATCAAATATGCAGTTGTCTCAGTTTTACCATCACTTACGGTAATTCGTATATTAAATTTAACTTTGTAGTCATTAATTTCGGCATCGTACGAGTCCTTTGCAAACAATTCTAGTTGATAAATTCCACCTTTGTTGGTTGCATTAATTTCAAAGCTATCATCTTCAGGATTATGAGTAATGCTTAAATTGCTACCACGATAATCAATTAGTAAATTTGTATCCTCATCTAATAAGAAGATATTATATCCCAAATCTTTGTATGTAGCACTTTGATTAGATACGCTTGCATAAATAGTTGTTCTAACAGTATTGCCACTTAACAAACTTAAATACAAGTTGTTGTAGTTATCCACACCATCAACTACAATGCCGTCCGCCTTTTCATAATCGCCAAAATATATAACCTTTCGTATTTGATAAATCGTTTGCGTGCCAAATTGATAAATTGTAATGTCCACATATATTGAGTCTTGCCCCAAGCCACTCAAGCCTTGCAATGCTTGAATTGAGAACTTTCTTGTTGTATTTTTAACAAAGTATTCATTTTTAATTTGTCCACCAATTTCATATTGATAACGATTTAAATCATTTATTTGGAAATATGGATTTCCGCTACCGTCAGTCATTGTAGCATTGGTTGTAACGCTTATACCATATATTGATGCTTCGCCAGTTTCGCCATAACTCAAATTAATGCTTTCATTAACAGCATTTGATGAAAATTGGATGCGTTGAGTTGCCTTGTTTAGCGCAACTTCAAATTCCACTTTTGCAGATGACAAATAATGCTCATTTACATATACAATCAAGTCCTTATCGGTTGTCACTTCTAAATCTTTTGCAGGGGTATACACCGCCACTTCGTACACAAAGTATTTACTACGCTCAACAATTGTATACACGCTATCGTCTGCGCTTCCAGTAACACCATCGGCGTTAAGTACATTTACATAAAACTTAACTTCAACCAACATCACCGCAGTAAATCCAACACTGTTTGCCTGAACATCAAACAAATAACTTGGTGAATTTAACACTTTAATAGCACTGTCACTAAATGATGTCATAGAATTATAAACCGAATTGCCACCTTTGGTAATTTTGCTATACATTGCGTTGCTTTGCATCAAACTAGTTGCAGTTACCGATTTGATGTTGGCATTTCGATTGTCGCCATACGCCTTAAATTGAACAGTTGCACCAGATTGTAGCGCTAAATATTTCAAATCAACATTTTCCGCATCTGTAACATCGCTAATGCCAACTTTATCAATTGTTTGACTTTCCCATACATAAGGGCTATCATATTCCAATTTAACATTATCAGCACTACTTGTTACATTAACAAAGGTGTAATCAAGTTGATTTTTAATTCCGTTAGGTGAAGAAATTATTATGCTGTCGTCGCACTCTTTAACCGTTCTAAAGTAAAGTGTTTTGTACGTGCCACCCATAATGGTATTTAAATTTTCAGCGGTAATACTTTCAACCCAATTTACTCTATCAGCCGAATATTTAATATTTCCATTTGTCGAAGTGATAGTAATTTCGCTTAAATTTACATTATTTGATGTTGAATTTAAGTTAATATATGCCACATTTTCGGTGTTGTTTGCCAAATATGTATCCGTCAATGTGTTATTTGCAACATTGTCACTTGATTGCTTGTACACATATATATTGTTTACCGAGCCCACAACATCAATTTTTGCCACAAAGGTTATGTATTTTTGCTCTACAGTGTTTAATCCAAAACTTTCAGGAGTGCAAACCACTTTGCACACCATATATATTTTTTGCAAAGCGGAGATATCTTCCTTTTCGTTAAGTTTTAAGTACACAAGTTTATTTTTGTTGGCAAAATCAATTTGATATTCGCCATTTGTTGATGGCAAACCAAAACTTGAAGATTCAAGCAATTGAACTTTTGTTGCCAAATTGTTTTCCAGCACCAGTTGTCCAGATTCAAATTTATAATCTTCATAAAAACTTACATATACCTTTGTATCCACTGCATTGGTTGGAGTGGCTTGAATATTTAAAGGAAGCCCTATAGCACTTTGGGTATAATGTGTGTATAATTTTGCTGGTTGGGTTGAGTTATATTCGGTAATGGTGCTTTCTTGACCATTTAATAATGCATCCAAGTTGTCGCTATAACCCTTGCCATTAATATGGAAGCCACTAGCCAAACTTTCAACGTTAATAGTAAACTCTTTGTTTAAAACGGATACTGGAGTCTTATCACTTGCACTAAAATCAAATGCTGTAAAGTCAAGTTCCAAACGAATATTGTAAGTATTTATTGTAGAATTAGCATTAGGGTTAACTTCAAACTTTAGTCCTATCAACTTGCTTTCGCCATTAACATCCTTATGCACTGGACTAATCTGTATACCCAATGTGTTATCAACCACATCATTGTAGTTGTAATTTACACCATTTACATACACACTCAATTTAATTCCAGGGTTTGATTCGTACGAATAAATTGATGCGTTTGTGTAAGTGTACAATTTGATATAGTTATATGTATCGTTATCAATCAACGAATTATATATTGTAGCCGTATCGCTAATTGGTTGAGATATCTCAGTTTGAGTTGGCAAATTGCCAGTATTATCAAGCAACACGCTATCGCTATAACTAACCAACAATGATGTTGATGTAAAGTTTTCAACAATATATACATACACACTTGTCTTAATCTCTGGGTTGTACTTAGATGTTGCTAACAACTTAATAACATTATTGCTATTTGTTAACTTGTATCCCGTTGACACATTTAGCATCAAATGCCCACTTGCATTAGATAGTTGCACATATTGATTTTTATTATTCTTATTTTCAGCCAGCAAGCCAGTGCTTTCAAATTCTTCGTTAAGCACAAATGTCCTATCAATTAAATTGTCCCCACCATTGTTAACCAAAGTTCCTATACTTTCAATTGAGTAGTCCACACCAGTTTGGTTTGTTAATGTTTCCTTGGCAACATCATCATAAGGATAATACTTAATCAAGTTATTCAAACTTTCCAGCCTTACATATCCACCCGTAACCAAGGCAGGCACGCAATCAGTGCTTTGCTTAATGTCGGTTAGTTCTCTATAAATATTAACTCCAAACGACACAGCTTTATCTTCACCACCGTTACTTGGAATCACATTAAAAGTTACACTACCAATATTCTTTACCAACACCTTAAACGCTTCATCAGGTTTCACCGTATTACCATCCAAGATTGTAGCATTGTTAGCCGATTGCGAAATGTATAGCGAGTCCACCTTTTTTGATATCCCCTTAACCATTACACGCAAATACAAAACATATGCCGAATCTTCATTGCTATACACGCCTTGCGACAATGTATAATCAAAATTGCCGTTAGATTCAATTTGTTTCCATTCAACATTTTGACCATCTTCAGTAGGCAAAGCATACTCCACCACCAAATACATCTTCTTGTAATCATTTGAACACGAAACAAGAATTATGCTACTGCACAACATCGACATAAAAATTGCTAAAACAGTTAAAACCTTTTTCATAACCCCTCACTTTATCTTTTGCAACCTTTTAAAAAAAACACATTATTTGTTTAATTATTTATTATAAATATAATTATACAAAATTCATAGATAAAAATCAAATATATAACACGCCAAAATTTAATATTTTTAATTCAAAAATTAATATTGTAAAAAATAAAATTTAAAACATAAAAATACTTAAAAATAGCATAAAATAATATTTTAAAATAATTAAAATAAAATACCGCAAATGCGATATTTTATTATTGAATTTTAAAACAAATTGATTTTTGCTAATATTTTTTTAATTTAATCTATTTTATTTTGATTTTTTTATTTATTTTTTATTTTATAAATCGTACCCCTACAATTTTGACTTGCAACATCCAGCCTAATATTTTGTCCAACAATTACACCCTTACTTTCTAAGTAATTTTTAACCGTTGTATATGCCAAAAATTGAGTATTGGAATTTTCACTAATATGCGAAAGCACAATTTGCCTTGTGCCAGAATAGGCAAGTTTTTCAGCAATCAAAGCACAATCCTTGTTTGACAAGTGACCAGAATTACCCATTATTCGTTTTTTTAAAAAAGGTGGATAACTACAAGCAAACAACATCTCAGGGTCATAATTAGCCTCCAAATAAACTATTGCACTTGACTTAATCATTTTAAACACCGCCTCCGGACAAAACCCTAGGTCGGTAACCAAACTAACACTTGCATCACCATCAATTATACGGTAGCCAAAACACGCCACACTATCATGCGAAACAGGAAAAGGTATCACCCTTAAATCACCAACATAAAATTCGGTTGAATAGCCACAAATCAAATGCTCACACCCTACAAGTTGATTGGTTAAACATTCCTTAAGCACTTCGGCACAAAATATTTTAATCGAATATTTTTTAGCAAAAATTTGCACCCCTTTAATATGGTCGCTATGCTCGTGAGTAATCAATATCGCATCAATCGTGCTTGGGTCTACATTCAACTCAGTTAAATTATCCACCACATATTTAGCCGTCACACCAATATCCACAAGCAACCTTGCGCCATCACTTTCAACATAAGTGCAATTACCTTTACTACCACTAGCCAAATTACAAACTCGCATAATTTCTCCTTACTTGCAAAGTTTATCAAAAAATGTAAAAAATGTAAAGAGTTATATCATATTTGCCAATTTCAATCAACTAAACTTGCAAAAAAATTTGTAATAATATATAATATAGTTATGAAATTAATTGGAACTATTGAAGAAATAATATTTAGAAACGACCAAAATAATTACACTGTGCTAATCGTCAACAGTAACAACCAACGCATAACCGCTGTTGGTAAATTTCCACAAGTCAACGAAGGTCTGTCGGTAGAACTAGAAGGTCAATCCACCGTAAACAGCAAGTATGGCGAGCAATTTAGCGTTCAGGAAGTCAAAGTCCTTCAACCCAGTTCCTGCCTTGCCATTGAAAGATATCTAAGCAGTGGAATTATTAAAGGCATAGGCCCAGTAACCGCCAAGAAAATTGTGGACAAGTTTAAAACGGATACTCTTGCAATTATTGAACTCAACCCTATGCGCTTAGCCGAAATTAAAGGCATAAGTAAAGACAAGGCGTTTGAAATAGGCAACGCCTACGCCGAGTGCCGAGTTATGCAAGATGCCGTGATGTTTTTGCAATCACACTCAATATCCACAAATTTAGCACTAAAAATATTTGCAATATATAATGCAAATACTGTAAATCAAGTAAAAACCAATCCATATAAATTCGTGGAAGATATCGACGGGATTGGGTTTGCCACCGCTGACGCAATTGCCCAAAAAAC
The DNA here is from genome assembly GCA_017473285.1 of Clostridia bacterium. Lineage (GTDB taxonomy): Bacteria > Bacillota > Clostridia > Christensenellales > UBA1242 > Onthoplasma. The sequence goes on along the minus strand of JAFULP010000071.1, from coordinate 6 downwards.
TGGCAT
>JAFULP010000070.1 GCA_017473285.1 Clostridia bacterium | reverse complement strand
TACAATGGAGTGTGGATAGTTTGGATTGGAAAGGTTTGAGTGGAAGTGAAATTGCAGGTAGGGTGTGCAGTAAGTCGAAGGAAGGAAGCATTGTATTGTTTCACAACAATTCGGATAACATTATTGCAGGGCTTAAATTGGTGCTTGAATATTATAAAAACAATAACTATGAGGTGGTTCCGGTAGGAGAGCTGATTTATCATGAAAATTATACAATAAATCAGCAAGGTGTGCAAATTAGTAATGCAACATAACATTATTAAAATTGCGCTTAGGAACTATATTAAAGTAATAAACTAAAAAAAATTTAATAAAAACAAAAAGATATAAAATAAGGAGAAACTAATGAATCACGAATTATTGGAAAACAATAAAGTATATTTGCAAGGGGTAGTGGTAAGTGAGCCTACTTATAGCCACGAAGTATTAAATGAAGGGTTTTATAACCTAAATATATCAATACCAAGATTATCAGGTCAAAGCGATATAATCCCAGTAACAATTAGCGAAAGGCTACTTAGTAATGCTCAAATTAAAGTGGGCAACACAATTGCGCTAAAAGGTCAATTTAGAAGTTATAACAAGATTGAGGAAAGCAAAAGCAAACTTGTGCTAACCGTGTTTGCAAGAGAATTGTGCGAAGTGGATGAAAATTCTAATCCGAACATTATTGAAATTTATGGCTATATTTGCAAATCGCCAATATATCGAACAACGCCATTTAATAGGGAAATAACTGATGTTTTGATGGCGGTTAACCGCTCGTATAACAAATCTGACTATATTCCTTGTATTACATGGGGCAGAAATGCTAGATTTGTGGGCGAGTTGCCAGTGGGCACTAAACTGGAAATGGTGGGAAGAATACAATCCAGAGAATATGTCAAAAAACAAGAGGGCTTGGAGCCTATGAGTAAGATTGCTTATGAAATTTCTGTGTCAAAAGTGACACAATGCGAATAAAAGGTTTGACAATTTAATACAAATGTTCTATAATTATTTTGTTTGATTAGAACATTTGGCTTATTTTGTCGAATTTTGTCGATAAAATTTAAAAAATATGCTAAAAACTGGCAGTATATCTTGACTTTGTTTAATTTTATGTTCTATAATTTCGTCAAACAAAGGGAGGGGTAATTTTGGTTATTAATGATGCTAAGGTTTTGATTTCGGCATATAGATTTATTGAAAAAAATTGTAATCTTATTAACGAATTTGTATATAAACACGCAATTAATTTTGGACCATCGCCAGAATATTGTTCAACTTACGATGTCACCAACAATATTATTAATTTGATTGAACGCAAAAATCGTCTTATTAATTTAAAGTTGATGATTGATGAGTTGGTATCTGGTTTAAATAAAACAGATAAATTAATTATTTTATCTAAAATGAGATTTGATTTGTCAATGAAATCTTTTTGTCAAATGTTTCAAATACCATCTATGCGAACTGCTTTTAGACGATTACAAACAGCACTAGAACATTTTACTATTCATGCAAATAATTCGCCATATAAAGAAAAATTGGAATACTTGCTTGATAATGAACATTGGATTGTGGCAATGCGTAGAGAGCAAGTTGAAAAAAATGTTTGCGGTTAATCCGCAAACTTTTTTTGTAGTATAAATAACTAAAATTCAATTATGCATAAATCATAGGCTATTCAAAGGGATTAAATGTGTCAATCTCTTTTTTGTTTTGGCGCTTGGATAGTGCAAATTTCATAAACAAAATAGCAAATATCACAAACGGAATACATATAAGTGCGGTGGTTATTTTAAATGGGTTGCTGTCAACGGCTATTAAACTTGGGTTTGATGACGACACATTTTCCCATTGGGGCGAACTAATGTAAGGTAATTTTTCGGTGTTAATTACAATGGAATCCATTTTGTCGCACGAATCGGAATACACATAACCACACTCATTAGTGACAGTGTATTTGCAATAGTACCAAATATTTGTGCGCTCCTCAATTACGCTTTCGCCATAAATTTTGCCGTAATAAATCAAGTCTTCACAATATAGTGGCAAGTATACTTTTAGGGTTGGATTGTTGCTATTTGCAAAAGGTTTATCGTACATCGAGCGACTGGTGTTGTTGTATACCCTAAACGAAACAGTGTTTAAAAAAGGTGTTTTTGGCACGCCTTGCACGCATTGAACTTGCGATTTTTTAACATAGCCAATGGTGTCAATATATTTAGCCTTGTAAAACTCATCATTATAATCGCTAAGTAGTTGAACGAAATATGAATTTTCAAGCATAAAGAAAGTGTTGGAATAGTTTGTGTTGTCGGTAGGGGTTTTGTACAAGTAGCAACCCGCTTGCAAAATTTGAGCATATGCCACACTTTCGGCATTAACCGAATTAATTGGTTGAAAAATATTTACGAAAATATTAATTAAAATTAATAAAACCTTCATAAAAGCATTTTAGCACATATAAAATAAAAATTTTTGGCAGTTATTGGTTAAATTTCACTTTTCTTGTTGTAAAATACAGGTGTATGAAAGTTGTTGATATGATTTTAGCAATAACTCACGAGCAAAAGCTAAGGAAACAGAAAAACAAACTTCAATACTATAACACAGGAGATAAAATTCATAAAAAGCAATTAGCCTTCCACAAATGCAAAAGTAAAAATCGTTGGGTATTTGGCGGAAATCGTAGTGGCAAAACCGAGTGCGGTGCAGTAGAAGTAGTGTATTATGCAAGAGGTAATCATCCGTACAAAAAATTAAGTAAAGCGACTAACGGTTGGGTTGTGTCGCTATCTAGTCAGGTTCAGCGTGATGTGGCCCAAGCCAAGATACTAAACTATATTAACCCAGATTGGATTGTAGATATTGCAATGCTGTCGGGGCGCAAGGATAATCCTAGCGGTGGTGTGATTGACTACATATTAATTAGGAATGTGTTTGGATCAATATCTAAAATTGGTTTTAAAAGTTGCGACCAAGGCCGAGAAAAGTTCCAAGGCACAAGCCTAGATTATGTGTGGTTTGATGAAGAACCTCCACAGGATATTTACCTTGAGTGCAAGATGCGAGTGCTGGATACTAACGGCGAGATATTTGCAACTATGACTCCGCTAAAGGGACTAACTTATGTGTATGACGAAATATATCTCAACAAATACAACGACAAAAACATTTGGCATATATTTATGAGTTGGGACGACAATCCATACATTAGCGAGGAGGCAAAAGCCAGTATGCGTGCCAGCATGTCGGCAGAAGAACTTAGAAGTAGGCAGTTTGGCGAATTTCAAGATTTTGGTGGGCGAGTGTACACCGAGTTTGATGAAAGCGTGAATGTAATTGAGCCATTTGATATCCCGCTTGAATGGCAGGATAAAATCAGCATTGACCCGGGACTAAAGAATCCTTTAAGTGCACATTGGTATGCGGTGGACTATGATGGAAATATTTATGTGGTGGCGGAGCATTTTGAAGCTGAAAGAGATATTAGTTACCACAGTGAGCAAATCAAACGCATATCAAATCAACTTAATTGGCATAGGGGGTTTAATGGAATGTTGGAAGCAATTATTGATAGCGCCGCAAATCAAACAACGCTGGCAAGTAGCAAAAGTGTAACACAATTATTTTATGATTTTGGAATATCGGTAGACCCAAGAGTAAATAAGGATATGTTTTCAGGTATACAACGAGTGAAGTCCTATTTAAAAGATGCAAACGGACGGACAAAGTTGTATATTTTTAAAACTTGTACCAACCTTATACGAGAACTAAAAGCATATCATTGGGGCAACGCTGATGCGCCTGTAAAAACTGACGACCACGCCCTTGACGAACTAAGGTATTACATAATGACACGACCTCAAAATCAGCCACCCAAAGAAGAATTGTCGCAAATAGAAAAGCAAAAACAAATGTTGATTAGGCGGTTGAGGCATAGATGAACTTAGACGAACTGGATGAAGAAACCTTTAAAGCAATTAAGAAGTTGGTTAAAGGTTTTTGTTTAAAGGAAGTGGTTAATGAGTATGTGTTAGATAGTAAGGGAAAGATGCAGTTGTCCAAGCAAAAGGTGAGCAAAAAGTTGGTGCCACCAAATACGGATATAGTGAAAATGCTATACAACAAAACTGATAACGATGTGGCGGATTTTGCTAAGTGGAGTGATGCTGATTTAGAAAAAGAAAAACAAAGGCTATTAAAGATATTAAAGAAAGGAGAAAACAATGAATATCGAGCAAACGAAAGTAAAAATTAAGTGTAGCGTGAGCGGGTGTAACAACCAATCAAATTACACTATAGTAAACAAAAAATTTGTATTTGATGGCAATTTTTATTTGTGTGAAGGTTGCCTTAAAAACTTATATTCAATGCTAGGCGGGGTGCTAGTGCCTAAAAGCCCAACGCCAGTATATAAAAAAAGGAGTAAAGATGAGTAAACGAAAATTAACCGTTCAAGAAATTGTACAACAAGTGCGTAGCGACTATTTATCAAGGCGTGAAGCACGAAGAAGTTTGGAAGCACAATGGCAACTAAATATCAACTTTTATGTAGGCAATCAACATAGTTATAT
>JAFULP010000069.1 GCA_017473285.1 Clostridia bacterium | reverse complement strand
GGTGCACTTTACACCTTTGATTTCAATTTCCTTGCCTTGCAACAACATTTCCCTTGCTGTTTCATACATCGATTCACGATTATAATCTACACCATAATTTGTGCGTGTAACTTTACCCTTTGCCATAATTCTCTCCTTTATATGCCATAATTATATCAAATATTTGGGTTTTGTCAACATGTAATTAAAAAATTAAGGTTTTACCCTTAATTCTTTAATGTTATTTAATCTCTCTACCACAATATTTACAAAATTTTGCATCAATATCAACTTTGTTGCCACAATATGAACAATAATTTACCTTTATATCTTTACTTAAATTTGTATCGTTTGTACTTTGTTCTTCTTTAGCATCATTTGAAATTAATTGACTATGTTCAATATCCAGCGCTTCACTACTTTCATTTTCTGGTTTTTGTATTAATGTTTGAATAATTCCAACAATAGCAAACACAATTGTCATAACTATACTAGGAATTCCTAACAGCACAAATTTAAATGCTGTCGTCAATCCCATCATGTCAATTTCGTCATATGCATTATAGTATTCTTCAGTGCCATCGGCATAAGGAATATTATCTCTTGCCACATCACATGCTATATCTGCTAAATCCATTACACAAATTACAATAATCCACACGAAAACAATATTAAGTACATAGTACAAAATCATTTCCCATCTTCTTACATTTTTGCAATTAACTCTATCCATAATTGCTACCAACCCAACACAAGAAATTATTGTTAATGCTAGTAAAGCGATTGATTTGCCACTGAAAGACTTAGGCAATTCCAAATTCATTAAATAAAACACCATAGCCACAACAATCAAAGTTTGAAAAGTTGTGCGTAATTTTCTTTTGTTATCTATCAAATTCATAATAATACCTCCTTTGTATAAGGATAGTTTACCCCCCCGCACGATTGTCAAGCGTTTTAATTAATTTTATACAAAATATTTAAAAATTTAAGGTTTTACCTTTAACTTTTATTAACTTAATTGTCTTTTGAATATTTTTTTAAATACTTTTCATATTGTTGACGCCACTGATGGCGATATACAACAAGCGCAATTGAGATTGTGTCGTTATCAATAAACAAATTAAACAAATTTGTCATTTCTTTAAAAATGTTTTCAACTTTATTTAATAAATCATCGCCACATCCATACAACTCTGTTTGATGTTTTAATTGTGCCTGCAATGTTTTATTTCGATTACCTAAAAGTGCCATTTTTTTGCCCAATTCCCTATTTAGTTTTTTAGCATCTAATATTCTTTTATTAACGGCATTAATTGTTTTAGCAAGTTGCCTATTTTCAGTAGTATTGCCTACTTTTATTTCCTTATGTTGCTTACCCTCTTCTCCTTCCCTAACAACTTCTTTTACATCTTTAAGGCATGAAAGTAAATATGTTACATCTTCTTCCATTACTTCAACCAAACTCTCACATAATTTGTCATTAACTTTAAATGGCTTACATTGTAATAGACTTTTTCTTGCATCCTCATATATTTTTGCTCTATCATCATAACTATAATAATTAATGTTTTGTTCCATAATTACTCCCTTAACAATATACTATCATACATTAAATTATAAGTCAATACACAAAAAGAATTAAGGTTTTACCTTAATTCTCTTTTTTATTTTATTGTTCATCTGGTACAATTGCGCCAAAGGTTAGGTTACTTTCGCCGTTTGAAGTAGTTAGTTTTTTAATACCACCAACCGCTTTGATATCATAGTCCACGCTAGCAATAAATTCATTGTTTGCACTAGTAATATCAAGGCTTTCAATTTGAGTTTTCATACTGATTTTGTTTTCACTCTTAAATTGACGAATTTTAGATACAATATCCACCACTTCATCACCGCAAGCAATAATAGCTTCATCTTCGTCCACTTTGATAGGGCTTAGCACTGTTAAGTGTATGCTTTCTTCCCCTTCGAATGCACGGAAGTAATCTTGATAAATTTCTTCTGTGATATGTGGAAGTGTAATAGCAAACAACTTTAACACGCCAAGCAATACATTATAGCATGCCCATTGAGCAGATTCTTTGGCTTCAATGCCATAAACTTCAGGCTTGTAAAGGCGATTTTTGGCAATTTCGATATAGTTGTCACAGAAGTTCCAGAAGAACTTTTCAATTTCGGTTTTAGCATATCCCATTTCTACATCTTGATATGCTTTAGTGGTTGCATTAAAGGCTTCGTTAAACTTATGCATAATATAATTATCCATAGGTAAAATCTTACTTGGCTTACTTGGTGTATAATCTTGTAAGAATGACAATACAAACTTTGATGCATTCCAAATTTTATTTACAAGTTTATATCCATCCTTTACGCCATCGTCACTAAGCAATACATCACGGCCATAAGCCCCATTTGCACACCAATAACGAATAACATCAGCACCATAGTTTTCAAGCAAGTCTTTTAAACTCATTTTTGAGTTAGCAAAACGCTTACTAATCTTAACACCCTTATCTGCCATAACCCAACCGTTAACCATCAAATCTTTCCAAGGTAAAGTGCCTTGATGATAATATGCTTTAATAATTGTGCGCAAACTCCAAGTGGTAATAATATCACGACCGCAAAAGCGCATATCCATAGGCATACGAGAAGCACATTCTTGCTCATCCTCTGCCCAATTGCAGTTAATTTGTGGTGTAACGCTACTTGTAGCCCAAGTGTCCATAACATCTGTTTCAGGTTCAAATTGGCTACTGCCACATTCACATTTACCATTATAACTGGTTGATAATGGGTTTACAGGCAAATCTTTAATATCGGCAAAGTGTGGCTTGCCACAAGATGCACAATACCATACTGGGAATGGCACACCAAAATATCTTTGGCGAGAAATTGACCAGTCTTGATTTAAATTGTTTACCCAAGCCATATAACGCACTTTCATACTTTCTGGATGCCAATTTAGTTCATTGCCAAGGTCAACCCATTTTTGCTTTAATTCAGGTGTTGAAGTGCGGATAAACCATTGCTTTTTAGCCATAAATTCGATAGGTTCTTCACATCTTTCGTGCACTTTTACAGCATGAGTAATTGCGTCTTGCTTGTACAAATATCCTTGTTCTTTCAAATCGTCAATAATTGCCTTACGGGCCTCAGCCGACTTCATGCCAGCATATTTACCAGCAATTTCAGTCATACGACCACCATCATCAATGGCTTGCTTTAATGGCAACTTATATTCACGCCACCACTCCACGTCTGTTTGGTCACCAAAAGTACAGCACATAACAATACCAGTACCTTTATCAATTCCAACTTTGGCATCAGTTAGCACCTTTACTTCATTATCTTCAAATAATGGCACTTTAACCATTTTGCCAACAAAACAACTATATCTTTCATCTTCAGGGTTTACAAATATCGCCACGCACGCAGGCAAAAATTCAGGACGAGTGGTTGCAATAGGAATTGTGCCACTGCCGTCAGCAAGACGGAAATTTAAGTAGTTAAATATACTGTCCAACTCCTTATCTTCAAGTTCGGCTGTAGCAACGCTTGTGCGACACTTGCAACACCAAGGTGAAGGCTTGTTGTCACGATAAGCAATGTTGCGCATAGCCAAATCAATAAATGACTTTTGGCTAGTTTTTTGACTGCGATTGTCAATAGTGTTGTAACCCAAATTAAGGTCGCAACTCATACCTGTGCGCACCATCATATCACGATAACTTTGGTTATAATCTGCCACCAAATCAAGTGCAATCTTTGTAAATTCCTCTCTTGGCAAAGTGTGGGCTCTTATGCCTTTCTTCTTTTCAACCAATAATTCAGTAGGCAAACCATTGTTGTCAAAGCCCAATGGATAATACAAGTTCTTGCCCAACATTCGTTGGTATCTAGCATACATATCCGCTTGACTAAAACCATAAATATGGCCTATATGCAACTCCCCGCTAACTGTTGGCGGTGGTGTGTCTATTGAAAAAGTAGGACGATTGCTCTTTTCCTTAAACTTATATACACCCTTTTCTTGCCAATAATTTTGCCACTTGGCTTCAGTTTCTTTAAAATTATACTTTCCTTCTAACATATTTTATCCTTTATAAAAAATTTATGAATACATTATACTCAAAAAACACCCCCAAGTCAACTATAAAACAAATATTAAAATCAAACACTTTGAAATTCTTTTTAAAAATTTATCAAAAATACTTGCCATAACCCAAAATGTGTGCTATACTGACAAAGTACATAGTTATCACGCATAGCGTTAATTATGTTAAGTTTAATATGCCGAAGTGGTGAAATGGCAGACGCGCTGGACTCAAAATCCGTTGCGTTTACCGATACTACACTCGGATATGCCGAAATGGCGGAATGGCAGACGCACAAGACTCAAAATCTTGCGTAGGCAACTACATGTGGGTTCAAGTCCCACTTTCGGCACCATCAAAAGTCCCTAAATTCAATTGATTTAGGGATTTTTTATTTTCTATACCACCTACAAATCTTTTCTAACAATTTTGTGATTTTTTCTAACAATTTAATTTTGGCTTGAAAAATTTAAACCTTAACT
>JAFULP010000068.1 GCA_017473285.1 Clostridia bacterium | reverse complement strand
TTTATTTATTTTTTAATTTATTTTAAATTTTGATTATTTTTTTATTTTATTAATTATTTTAAAATTAATCATTCTCATTCAAACTTCACCACTTGACTAAAATTAATTATATAGTTATAATTAATAATAGGAGAATAATATGAAGAAACATATAATCATCATAATATCAATAATTTTGATTTTGTCACTCGCTGGGGTTGGCGTTTGGTTTGTGGTTAAAAAGAATAATTCCAAACCGCTATATTCTGTGAGTTGTGAATTTATTCAAAGTAGCGATACTCAAACTTTAATTTCCAAGATTGGCGACGCTGAAGACCTATATCAAAACAAGGCCGTATCAACCGAAGATAGGTTGACAACATTGCAACAAACAATATCAAAATTGTACAACTTTGAAACTGACTTAACTTCATACCTATTGTTGTCAAACGCTAAAGCATCTAGCACCAACAAGTTAAGTAAGTCGTATAAAGATTTGGCAAGCGTGCGCTCGGCTTTAATTAAAGATTATAACGAATATATCACCCGTATGAGTGGCAACACCAACATCAGCGGAACTGCACTTAAGGATTTGTACAATGAACTTTTTAACAAAACTGTTAATTATGTGTACAAATACAACACTTGCTTTATTGCTACTTCAAATTATGTATTTACAAAAGTTTATAAGGTCGATTGTATTAAGACTGAACTATATACCCTATATTCGGCAGGCGTTAGTAATTTGCTTAACAATATTTCAAATAGTCAGTTTGCAAACACATCTCTTATAACCAAACTTAATAATGGAATTAAGTTAGTTGATGGCAACATTTTTATTAAGGAAAATATCCAAGGTGGCGAATTTGGCACTGAGGCATTGAATTTTAAAAAGTATTTCAATAACAGCAATTTAGACACATTGATTAATAATTTTGAAACTTATTACAATATGTCAATAAACGCCAGCAGTGAAACCAATAGCGAAAAATTGACCGTGTATTATGCAAAATTGATTTTGGAGATATAATATGAAAAAAGTTTTATGTTTAATTTTAGTATTTTTAATGTTGCCTGTCACCTGCTTTGCTTTTGTTGCTTGCAAAGATAAGGGCGAAGATGTTAAAAACTTTTACACAAGTTACAAGCAAATTGCTGACTCAACTCAAAATCTTACCCTAGTTGAGGCAAACGACACATATCAACTTAACACCAATAGTTACAAAATTGATATCGATTATTCAAACTCATCCAAGTTATCAACTTTAGTTGAAGATGAGTCAACTAAATATTATTACTTAAAATATTTTTATCAACAATTGTTAGACGATTCTTTAGCACCTTTGTACTTCTTTGGCGAAACAATATCCACAAATTCAAAGGTTAGCGACAAGCAAACAAAAGAGTTGTTTGATAACTTATCCACACTAAAGGAAGATTATGAAAATATTGATTATTATTTAGGAATACTAATCACTTCTTTAAAGGCAACCAATGATGAAACTGTAAATTTGTCATATCTAAAAAAATTGTTTGTTCAATACGAGCAAGCCATAACCTCGGCGGGAAATTTATCAGCCCTTGTGTGCAATATTTATTTTAATACAGTATTGCCAAACTCAAACTTTGATTATTCATCAAAAATTTACACCCAGTTAACCGATGCCGATTTAGGAAGTATTGCCGTCAACACTAGAGCAAGATTATACTATTACAAATCGGTTTTTGCCAATATTTATAACCAAATATATATTCGCAATAATGATTTGGCTAGCCAAATTGTGTCAACTTCTACTGCATTGCCTAAGTATCAACCTTACACCTACTTTTCCACCATCACATCGCTAGAAAGTCAGGCAATTGAAACTTTAAGAACCAACAAACAAGATATTTACAACAACATAATTTCGTTGTATAATATCCAAAACAATTTTGACCTTGCATATCAGCATTTCAATCTTGCCTCTGATAAAATTGCATACGCCGACCTAGATTCTGGCAGTACTACTGACGAGTTGAATTATGGCAAAATTATGACTGAATTTGTAAATGGAATTGCTTTTGACAGCTATGAAATATTACAAAATTTGGTGGAATTACTATATTTATAAGGAGAATTTATGGACTATAAAAAATTAGCGGATTTACTTTATCCCAACACTACAAAAACAATACAAGATTATTTAAACTTATACCCATCTCGTAACTTACCAAATGGAGCAGAAGTAACTCGTTTTGCTCCAAGCCCAACTGGATACTTGCATTTTGGCAATTTTTATGGCGCAACTATCGACAAAATGATTGCCAAATCTAGCAATGGCATATTCTATATGCGTCTTGAGGACACCGACCAAAAACGACTTATTGCTGATGCTGATAAGGTTGCTCTTCAAATTCTTGAAAAATTTAATATCACACCAGATGAAGGCTATTTATTAACTGGGCAAGAAGGCAACTATGGCCCATACAAGCAAAGCGAAAGGGTTGAAATATATAACACATTTGCCAAGCATTTAGTTAGCATTGGGCGTGCATATCCTTGTTTTTGCAAAAAGCGTGAAAATAAGGAAGAAATTTTACAAGAGCGCACCGAACAATTATCTACTTCTAACACCATTGAAATCAAAGACCTTTGCCGTGAATTAACGCTTGAGCAAGTGGTTGAGCATTTAAACAATGGCGACGAATGGGCTTTAAGATTTAAATCACTTGGCAAAAATGGCGAAACATTTAAATACACAGATGTGGCAAAGGGCGAAAGAGTTATACCTAAAAACTCAACCGATTATGTAATTGTTAAAAGCAACGGCATCCCAGTTTATCACTTAGCGCATGTGGTTGACGACATACTTATGCACACCACCACCGTTGTTCGTGGCAATGAATGGATGGGCACACTACCACTTCATATCGAAATGTTTGAAGCACTAAATATGACGCCACCAAAGTATTTGCACAACGCTTTAATCCTAATCAAGGACAAAAATACTGGCAATTCTCGCAAAATTTCCAAGCGATATGACCCCGAAGCGGATATGAGATTTTATTTAACTAGCGGATACCCTGTTGAAGCGGTTAATAGATATGTTATGAACCTAATCAACAGCGAATATGAGCCTTGGGCATTGGCTAATCCTAATGCAAAGTTGGAAGAATATCCATTTAATCCACACAATTTAACCACATCCGACCCTATGTTTGATATTGTAAAACTTAATGATATTTCAAAAACCGTTATTTCAAAGTATTCAACCGCTGAAGCAATGGAAAATATATTGACTTGGGCTAAGGAATATGCTCCTAACGACTACGAAATTATAACTAAATATAAGGACTTATTCACATCTGTTATAAGCATTGACCGTGAGTGCAACCGTCCAAGAAAAGATATTACAAAGTTTGATGAAGTTATTGCCTTGTACGATTATATTTTACCTGAATTTAAGGTTAATAGCAGTCTTGAATTTGGCGCAGTAAATCGTAAATGTTTAAAGGAATTTTTGCAAGATTATACTCAAAATTACACTGAAGCCAGCGATAATAGCGAATGGTTTGCCAATATCAAACAATGTGCATTAAATCACAACTTTGCAGATATGAAGGACTACAAAAAATCTCCTAAAAGTTATGCTGGAAGTGTTGCTGATGCCGTTAAGTTTGTGCGCTTTGCAATCACTGGTCGCATCAACACCCCAGAACTTTACACCATTATGAAAACAATCACTAAACCGCTATGCATAAGCAGATTGCAAGAGTATATAAATAAGTTTTAATTTGAAGCTTCTATCTTGATTGATAGAAGTTTTTTACTGTTTTACCTTTAATTGTATTAAATTCTAAATATAAACTATGAAAAGTAAATTTTAAAACAAGTTTAAAATTTTAAATTGTAAATGCAATTTGCTCGCAAACTCGCACTTCTCAAGTGTGTATAACCATCAGTTGCTATCAAATGCCACTATGTGTCGCTTGATGACAACTTCCGATAATATAAATTATAAGAAGTAATTTTACAAATTACAGTTGACATATGTCAACTCTTGCTAGCGCAAGTTTCTTATAATTTTGAATTACATCAGATTACACTAAATGTATGCAAGCATCCGCTTGTGTAATCTTCCTAAATTATAAATTACAAATAATATAAAAATTTTAATTTGTCATTAATGCTTTGCTTTAATTAAATTTTTACAAACAGTATTGACATATTGTGCTATTTTTGATATACTTAAATAAATATATTATCAAAGGAGATATTTATGGCTAAAAAAACAGGTTATATAGGTAAAGCAGCATCAAAAATCATCGCAGTTGCAACAACTGGCGGTATTATTCTTTTAACCACACTTGGATTTAATATATATAGCAGAACTAAGGATTATCGTCCTTCCAATACAACTAGACCTAATGACACATATTCGGATTGGACAGATTTAAAGGACACTACTATTGGCATGGATGTAACCACACCTAACCCACACCCTATCGTTACCGAACCAAGCATTACAACCGTACCAAGCACTACACCTGTAGAAACAACCCCTGTAAGTACCACTCCAGCAAACACTACTGTTGTTCCACCTGTAAGTGACACTACAGTTGCCGATACAGCCGTTGCAGATACTACTGTGCCAGCACCTTCTATTAAAGACGATGTTAATACTGGTGCAGATGTTGAATTGTATGACAATTTTATAGATGTATTAGCAAAGCTTACTAGTATGTCTAAAGATTACATACAGTCTGTTACAAAAAGTGCAACCCAACCAGATCTAACAATTTCAGGCTTCAATGTAAGGAGTATAGATACTAATAGCGGAGACATTTTAATGGTTGGAACACTTAGCACCGGTAGCAAAATTAGTAATTTTGTAGCATCTATCAATAATCCTGACACATCACTTGATATATACAATCTATCATCTTCTAGTATCACTGAAACTAATCTTATTGATGCTCTAAATGATTTATTATCTTCGTCTGAAACTGAATTAAAAATTCAACTTAAGCAACATTTTGCAATTTCTAATGAAGACGATGTTATTGTTAGCATTTTAGAAAGCAGACTTGATGATTTAGAGACTTCTAATTCTAGTGACGCAAAAGTTCAACAAGAAATACACTATTTAAACAATTTGCTTTCAAATGTTAGTGATTTAGAACTTTCAGTATTATTAAATACTCGTGAAACAACTAACAATGGTTACAAATACTCATTTACAACTACTATCAATACTGGTGATTTCTTGTATTATAGTGAGCATTCTTTTGAAACTCAACATCAATTAACTTCAAACGCTTTAAGAGCAAATATTGAAAATTATTTAGCAAATAATTTATCAAATTCTACAACTTATCGCAATTCTAATACAGAAATAAATAAAATTTTATATCAAATTCAAGACAGAGTTGAAGAATTAGATAGCGACTATTCATTTAATAAATAAAAGTTAAAAACTATGGCTTAATTGCCATAGTTTTTTGTTAAATATGTAGATATATTTTAATCAATTAAATATTTTATTTGGTTTTACAATGCAAATCCGCCGTCAACCGTAATTACTTGACCAGTAATAAAGTTTGCGCTATCGCTTGCCAAAAAGTATACCACATTAGCAACATCTTCAGGGGTACCAAGCCTATTAAGCGGAGTTTGCTCCTTAAGGTCATTTTTTTCATCATTATTTAGGTTTAACAACATATCTGTATCAATTACTCCAGGGCAAACGCAGTTAACCGAAATACCGCTTGGAGCAAGTTCTTTTGCTAGCGCCAGTGTAAACGCAATAACCGCCCCTTTACTTGCACTATAAATGGTTTCCATACTAGCACCCACCTTACCCCAAATGGATGAAATATTGATGATTTTTCCACATTTTTCACTAACCATACTAGGCACAACCGCCCTACCTAAGTTAATTACGCCAAATGTATTAACGCCAAACACTTTGGCAACTTCGCTTGGCGTGGTTTGTTGAAACAATTTAGATAACGCAACCCCCGCATTATTTACAAGCACATCAATGCGACCAAAAGTTTTAAGTGCAACATTTACCATTTGTTCTACTTGAACTTCATCTGCCACATCTGCCTTATATAGCATACATTTTACGCCCAACTTTTCAATTTGTTTGCTTAAATCTTTTGCCTTTTGCTCACTTGAATTATAATTTAAAATAATATCGTAGCCTTTACTTGCAAATTTTAAAGCAATCTCTTTGCCTATACCACGAGATGCTCCTGTGATTAACACTGTTTTCATAATATTTCCTTTTATTTATTTATTATATCAAACACTATGGTTATTTTCAAGCATATATCTAAAGTTAATGTTTAAAATTTTCATCAATCATCCGTCACATCGCAATTTAATCATACAATTATAGCGACCAGCATATAAATAGTTAGGAGAAAATTATGGAAGAAAATATAACAACAACTTCTAAACCAAATTTAGCACCAATCAAAGAACACACTTTAACAATCACCGACCGTAAGCATTTATCCATCACTGGTGTTGACAAAGTAATTAGCGTAAAGCCCGATTTGGTTCAACTAAAATCAAACAATGGCGACATTGTAATTACTGGGCAAAATATTGAAGTAACCAAACTTGACCTTAACGAACACACGCTTACACTTAATGGAAAGTTTGACAGTATCAAATATTTAGAAAACAACAAAACTCCCCTACTAAAAAAGATTTTTAAATGATGTTCTTTTCAAGCAATCAATTATATTCTTTTTGCTTAATTTTATTTTTTGGAATAATTTGTGCAATTTTTAATGGGTTTTTAGGTATTTTTTTATTAAAAAATCATCAAAAAAATATTTTTAATTTTATATTTAAATTAATTTTAATACTTATTTTTAGTATTTTTTTAATATTTTCAATAAATATTTTTTATTTTGGACAATTTAATTTAATAATTATTTCCGCATTTATATTAGGATATCTTTGGTGCACAAAAACTATTTCAAATTTGCTTGATTTTTTAGAAATAAAGTTTTATCATATTTGTATAAAAGTATGCAAATTAGTAAAATTTTATTTTGTGGGGAGATATGAATCAATCAAAGACTAAAGCAAAAATAATGTTAATAGCCTTATCGGCTATTTGTTTAGTATGCTTACTTTTTGTGGTTTCAATTGTTGAAATTAGGCAATACCATAAATACACTCAACAAATTGTAACCCAAGAGCAACAATTAAAAGATTTGCAAAACGCAAAGAATTATTACAATTCGCAAAACTACGATAACAACGCTTCCCGTGATAATGGCAATTATGCTGACGGCGACTTGATATTTGGAGAATAATAAATGATAATTACTATTACTGGCAAGCCTTGTACTGGCAAAAGTACGATGGCTGAAATTTTTGTAAAAAAATATAACTTTGACCGAATGTATGCGGGTGCTATATTTAAAAAGCATGCTAGAGAACTTGGCATTGATATTACCGAACTTACCAAGAGCGAACAAATATATGAGATTGATTATCGTGTGGACAAAGAACTTGAAGAAATTTATCACACTCGCCTAAATGATAATTTATTAATTGAAAGCCGAACTTCATGGAGTTTTATGCCAAAAGCATTTAATGTGTTTATAAATATACCTAATAGTGTTATGGCGGAAAGGTTGTTTAATTCCGACCGTCCTGTTAACGAGCGTGGCAACAATTTAGACGAAGCCTTGCAAAAGGTTACCGAGCGCTATAACGCCGATGTTAAAAGATATAAAAAACTGTATAACATTGATTGCGATAATTTATCAAATTATAGTTTTGTAATAGACAATTCAAATCTTACACCTGAGCAAACAGCGGATGAAATTTACAAAGCATATTTAAAATTCATTAATAACTAACATTGAAACAAGGCCTACTATGGTCTTGTTTTGTTTTTTATTTTGATAAAATATACTAAATTATCTATTTATTGATATAATATAGCCTTTAATTTCCTTTACAAAAAAAATTATATTTGTTAATATTGATGTAAGAGTTTTTGCTCTAGTAAGGAGACTTTATGGGATTATTTTCTTATTTGTTTGGCTCGGATAACACCCGAAACTTAAACAAAGTAAACAAAATTGTGGATAAAATTGAAGAAAAATCTGATTTTTACAAAAATTTAACAGATGAAGAATTGCAAGCCACTACACCAAAATTAAAAGAAAGAGTTCAAAATGGTGAAACCTTGGACGACATTTTGCCTGATGCTTTTGCATTGGTTCGTGAAGCCAGCACCCGTGTATTTGGCAAGCGCCATTTTAGAGTTCAATTGATTGGTGGCGTAGTATTACACCAAGGCCGTATCGCTGAAATGCGTACTGGTGAAGGTAAAACATTGACCGCCACTCTTGCCGCATACCTAAATGCCCTATCTGGCAATAATGTGCATGTTGTAACTGTAAACGAATATTTGGCACAATATCAAGCCGAATTAATGGGTAAACTATACAAATTCTTAGGCTTAACCATTGGCGTTACATTAAGTGGACAATCTGCTCAAGACAAACAAAAGGCTTATGCTTGCGATATCACATATGGCACAAACAATGAATTTGGCTTTGACTATCTTCGTGACAATATGCAACCTGACAAAAAGTATAAGGTTCAACGAGGTCATAGTTTCTGTATCGTGGACGAAGTGGACTCAATTTTGATTGACG
The DNA here is from genome assembly GCA_017473285.1 of Clostridia bacterium. Lineage (GTDB taxonomy): Bacteria > Bacillota > Clostridia > Christensenellales > UBA1242 > Onthoplasma. The sequence goes on along the minus strand of JAFULP010000068.1, from coordinate 2,380 downwards.
AAGCCCGAACCCCACTTATTATCTCTGGTAGTGGTGACAAAACAAGCGACTTGTATGTAAAGGCGGATAGTTTTGTGCGCAGACTTACTGAAGAAGACTATGAAATTGATATTAAGCAAAAGCAAATTCGTTTAACTGAAGGCGGAGTGGCTCGTGCTGAAAAATATTTTGGCATTGAAAATTTATCGGACATTTCAGCCCTAGAACTAAACCACCACATCAATAATGCTTTGCGTGCGCACTTTATTATGAAGCGTGACAGCAATTATATCGTAAAAGACGATGAAGTGTTGATTGTAGACGAGTTTACTGGTCGTTTAATGCAAGGCAGACGCTATAGTGACGGTTTGCACCAAGCAATTGAAGCAAAGGAACATGTTAAAATTAAAAATGAAAACAAAACCCTTGCAACAGTTACTTTCCAAAACTACTTTAAACTTTATTCAAAGCTTAGCGGTATGACTGGTACTGCCAAAACCGAAGAAATGGAATTTAACAAAATCTACAACCTAGACGTTGTTACAATACCTACCAACCGCCCAGTGCAAAGAATAGACGAAAACGATATGATTTTCTATACCGAAGACGCTAAATATAAGGCAATCGTGGAAGAAATTCAAAGCAAGTACAAATCTGGTCAACCTATCCTTGTAGGTACCGCATCTGTGGACAAAAGTGAACGCATTAGCCGTGAAATATCTAAACTGGGCATACCACACAATGTGTTAAACGCTAAGAACCATGAGCGTGAAAGTTTAATTGTTGCCCAAGCTGGTCGTGTTGGCGCCGTTACAATTGCAACCAATATGGCGGGTCGTGGTACAGATATTTTGCTTGGTGGTAATTCTGAATATTTGGCAAAAGCCAAACTTACTCAAGAAGGAGTTTCTAACGACATTATTGATAAAATTACCGCTTATAATATTGAACTTACTGATGAAGAAAAAGAAATTAAAGATAAATACGCAAAATATTTAGCCGAATTTGAAAAAACCACTGCTGAGGAGCGTGAAAAAGTTCTTGCACTTGGTGGATTACACATTTTGGGTACTGAGCGTCACGAATCTCGCCGTATCGATAACCAGTTGCGTGGTCGTGCTGGTCGTCAAGGTGACCCAGGTTCTTCAATCTTCTTTATATCTCTTGAAGATGAATTGCCACAACGCTTTGGCGAAGACCGTATGAAAAATATGTTCTCAATGATATTTAAAGGTAATGAGGATATGCCTATCCAAATGGGTATATTAACCAAATTCTTTGAGCGTGCGCAAAAGAAGACGGAAGGCGTAAACTTTGGCATCCGTAAACAAGTGCTTGAGTATGACGATGTGCTAAACAAGCAACGCACAATCATATACAACGAGCGTGATAAGGTGCTTGATGGGGAAGATGTTCATAGTCAAGTGGTTGAAATGTTGCACGATTATATCACACGAATTTGTGTTGACTATATTGACGAAACCAAGCCAAGTTATGAATGGGATATTGAAACTCTTAACAAAGCGCTTGAAGACAAATTGTTTGAAAAGGGTTCAAATATCGTAACTAAGGAACTTGTTGCCGACACCGACCTAAATCAAGCCGCAGAAAAAATTTACAATAAAGCGCTTGAAATGTACGAAGCAAAGGTTAATGAAATTAAGAAAATTGGTCTTGATTTCTCTCAAATTGAACGAGCAATTATGTTGCGAGTAGTTGATAAATTCTGGATGGACCATATCGATGCAATGAATGTGTTGCGTAATGAAATTGGCGTATTGGCATACGGTCAAAAAGATCCTATTGTAGCATACAAAAACGAAGGTTTTGACATGTTTGACAATATGATTGACCAAATCCGTGAATATACTGCTTCAACATTGTTTAGAATGAAAATTCGCATTGATATCAAAGTGCCTCAACGTGCTCCAATCCCTACAAATAGTATTCAACAAGAAAATGGTAGCCGTGTTGCCCCTGAAAACAAAGGACCATTTATGCCAGGAAATGTAAATAAAACTCCTGCAAAGGCTGACACTTCAAAAGTTGAACGCAATTCTCCTTGCCCATGCGGCTCGGGGAAAAAGTACAAAAATTGTTGTGGAGCCAAGTAATTTATCCCGATTATAGGGAACAATCGAACTATTAAGTTTTTGTAAAATTTGAATAAAAGATTTTGTGACCACCTTTAATTTATTAGGTGGTCATTTTTTTAATCCAACTTAACAATATTGAAAGGGTCTGTTAAATCATATCCTTCATATTTTATTAAAAATTCCCTTAGTGCGTCTGGTCTTACTTTGTAACTACCAATTTTTAAAAAAGGTAGCAATTTTGCTTTTTTTAAATCATAAACGTAGTCAACATTTGTTTTTAATAATTTAGCAACTTCTTTAACGGT
>JAFULP010000067.1 GCA_017473285.1 Clostridia bacterium | reverse complement strand
TTTGGTCTTTTATTTATTCTTAAATGGCGTGGGTCTGACAAACAAAAAATTCTTTTAATATGGCTATACGTTGGTTTTAGTTTACTAACAATTTTATGACATAGCTCGTCAAACATACCGAATCCACCAAAATAAAAATACTCGCAACCCTTTTTAATTAAATCTTCCATTGTTTCAAATACTTTATTTTCAAGTTCTTTGGTTATTTCTATTGTTCTATGTCCAAATACTGAACAAGTTTTAATCATAATTCGCCCTTTATGGTTATTTGCAACCATAAACAGTATAGCATAAAATATGGTTGCATGCAACCATAAATAAAAATTTTCTTTTAGTAAAATATAGTTATATGCAACTATAAGGAAATAAATTTATGAATAATAGTGTTAATAGAGCTGTGGCTTTAAGAATAAGTCAATTATTAAAAGAAAAGAATATAACTCAATATAGATTAGCTATGAATAGTGGATTAACTCATTCTACATTAAAAAATATCATTCACGAAACCGTGAAAGATAATTTGCTATCTACTATAATTTTAATTGCGTCAGGTTTTAACATGACAGTTAGTGAGTTTTTAGATAGTCCATTATTCTTAGAAGAAAATCTAAATATTTAATTTTTCGACGGACGTTTAATTTGCTCCACCAAAAAATCTCACCCATTAATGGATGAGTTTTTTATTCAATATGCGATTAGCATATTGATATGTAATTCCGCTGTAAGCGGATATGTAATTATTGCGTCAGCAATATATGTAATTTGTATGAAAGTTTGAGTTGTCATAAAATGTCGAAAAGTTATTTACTTTTTGAGATATCTATTGTATAATACAAGTATGAAAAAGAAGAGAAAGAGCGGAGTGCTAAAAAAGAGTATATGTCCTGTGTTGTGCGACCCTAAAAATATTAGGGTTAATTTTTACATAAACCGCATGGGGGATGTGTCAACCAAACAGGAGTTTAGCAAGCAAGACCTTGAAAGTATTATGCTGTTAGATACTCAATCGACAATAACTATGGACTTGATTAATCAAAATAAGTTGTTTAATGAAGAGAGTAATATATATTCACTACTGGCAGAAAATGTTTTAACTAATCATCCAACAGGTGCGGATTTAGGCATATATGATTATGAGCCTATAACACAAGAAGCGAAAAAAGTTGATAGCGTAGATACATTAAAGTATTCAAATTATTCAGGTAGAAAATCTATTGATAATAGTAGGTCAAGTGTTGAATGTGTTCAATTTTCTAACGCAAATGAGTGGGAAGATGATTATTGTTTTAACCATTGCATATTAGCAGAAGGTAGTGCACTTAGCACAGATGAAACACAAGTAATTATTACATTTAAAGGCTATTTGGAAGTTACTAAGTCAGAATTTAGCTTTATTAGGAAATGTGATTGTGATAATTCTACACAATTTTCGATTGTGTATATTCCTGAATATTATATAAGAAAATATCAACTTCGCAACGGTGATGAAATAGTATGTACTTGTAAAGAAAATAATGGAAAAATGTTATTAAATTCATTATTAACAATCAATCAAATATCACACTACAAATGGGATTGCAATCGTCCATGGTTTAATGATTTGGTGGAAAACACTAAGGTCAAACCTATAACAAAATCTGGCAGTTATACTGAAGCGCTTGTAAAAAAATTTGGATTAGTAAAAAGCGATAATGTATTTGTATATATTAATAGAAACAGCCAAAAGGCTAAGGTGTTAGATAACATAGTTAACGAATTAAGTAATTTGTTTGATAAGGTTATATATATAAACCCACAAAATAAATCTACAAAAGTGCTAGATTCATATAATATTGTAAAATTTTGCGCACAGTATAATGATAGTTTAAATAGTCAACTAACAGTAACATTGCTAGGTACAAATTACGCCAAAAGATTAATCGAAATGGGTAAAAACATTGTAATAATTATTGATGATATTGATGCTATAGCAGAATTAGATAATGATTTTGGTGCTGAATGTCCAGTTTTTAAAACTGTATTAGGATGCACAAAAGCCACAACTAAAGGTGGAATAACTTCGTTTACATTGATGTCATTGCGTAATGATATTGTAAATCCAAACAATATCCACCACAATTATCGAAGTGCCGAAACTCTTGGCGTTATAATCGATAACAATGAAATTGATTTGTATAATAGTTATAGAGTATAGTATTTAATTAAAATTGGCAATTGGTAGTGATATTTTGTAAGTATATTATTTAAAAGAATTTCATATTTTAAGATAACTATAATATATGTAACCCCTAAATTATTTAAAAGTATTGATTTTTATAACGATATATGCTAGAATAATGTCGAATAAACTACTTTGAATTTGATTTATGTCGAAAATAAAAATTAAAAAATAAATAAATTTAATTTTTTTTCAAATTTAAGGCTAAAAAATGCGTTCTTATTTGATAAATTTGCCATTATTAAAAATTTTTACACAACGTTGTTAAATTTATTTTAAATATTATTTAAATAAGGTAGTTTAAAATAGGAGTTTATTATGTTGGTTGAAGTAAACGGATTAGGCAAAAAGTATGACAAAAAAACAGATTTTACTATTAAGGACATAAATATTAAGTGCGATGGCGGTGAAATTGTTGGCATACTTGGGCATAATGGCGCTGGAAAGTCAACAACAATTAAATGTTTGACGGCCATGCATCCTTATGAAGAGGGGACTATAAAAATTTGTGGTCACGACCTAAAAGCCGAACCAATTGAAGCCAAGAAGGGATTTGGCTATGTTAGCGATGAGTTTGTTTTGTTTGAAAAGATGACAGGTTATGAGTTTGTTAACTTTTTAGCGGATGTATATAATGTAACCAAGGAAGAAAGAAAGCAACGAATAGAGCATTTCCAAACTTTATTTATGTTAGGGGATGCAATATATAATCCTATTTCCACATATTCACACGGGATGAAGCAAAAGATTTCGTTTATGGCGGCTTTAATACACAATCCTAAAGTGGTAATTTTGGATGAGCCATTTATAGGGCTTGACCCGTTTACTATGAGCCAAGTCAAATCGTTTTTTAAAAGTTATAGCCAGCAAGGCAATTTAATTTTGTTTTCGTCACATGATTTAAACACGGTTCAACATTTTTGCAATCGAGCATACATCATCGACCAAGGAGTGCTTTTGCAAGAGGTTAATTTTGAAGAGTTTAAGAAAACTGATGTCGACTTTTATGAATACTTCTTATCAATTACGAAAAGGGTGTCTAAATCATGAGCGAGTTCTTAACCTTATTTAAACATGAACTTAAAATGCAATTTGCATTTTTGAGTTATAACAAGAAGAAAAAACATGATATCCTTGGTTCGTTATTATCAATATTATTAACTTTAGGCGTTATTGTGCTAATTGTTACACTTGCAACAAAGATTGCAAACGGGTACATAGGTGTTAAAGTTAACAAAGTGCTAAGCCCTAATCAGCGTGCAACTGAACTTTTAAATATATTTTACGCTATCAGTATGGTTATGATGGTTTTGATATGTATTTTAAAGATGAGGTCTACACTAACCATTCAAAAACACAAAGAAATATATTTAAAATTGCCTATTAAGGAGCAAAATTTATTCTTAAGCAAACTTGCAACAATAATGATTTGGAATTTTATATTGGGTGCAATAATTATTTTGCCAGTTAATATAATATTTTACATCGCATTGCAACCGTCATTTGTGTTTTGGCTAAAAACGGCGCTTGTATTATTGTTGATGCCAATTGTTGTGTTTGGAATTTCGGCAGTACTAATATTGCCAGTAATCAAGATTGTTGAATTTTTAAAAAATAAGTATTGGTTGGTGTTTGTAATATTCACTGGGGCGTTAGTAGTTGTATTTTTGGGATATTCAAAACTTTTACAAGTAATTCAACTTTGGTTAGAAACTGGCTCAATTAAGTTTTTGTTTAATAGCAATTTTGTTAATGGGCTACAAAATTGTTTAAAGTGGCTATACCCAATAAATTGTTTTGCCAATCTTATGATGGGCAATAAAATAGCGTTGTCACTTATAGTAATATTATTGTTTGTTGCAATAAGTGTGGCAATTTCGTGGTTTGTATCAAATAGGCTATTCCATTTAACATTATATAAAAATAGCAACGAACACAAGACGAAAAAATCAAAACCTAAATATACACAAACAAATTCAATTTTATCATTAATGAAAAAGGAATTTATTTGCGTGTATCGAAATCCTTCGCACTTGTTTTCATATTTTACAATAGCTATATCTATGCCACTTATTGTGTATTGTTGCTACACATTATTTGAGTCGCTAATACTAAATGCATTCGGATTAAAAATTACATTTTCACTAGCGCTGTTGGTGTTGTTGATATTTAGTATATTAACCAACACATTTTGTGCAACCAATGTTTCAAGAGATGGCTTAGCATTTTTAAAGATGAAATCCTTGCCAATAAAACCAGCCAAGTTGCTGTTGACAAAGATTTTGTTTTGCGGGATTGTTAGCACCTTATCAATATTGCTTAGCGGGATAATTTTGGCTCTGGCAACCAGCATTACATTCGTGGATATATTGTTGTGCATTTTGATTGTGGTTCCATTCTCGTTTGCACAAATTATGATAGCAACCAAGTTGGATTTGAAAAACGCCAAATTTTTATCCACTCAAGCCGAAACTGAGGCAATAAATGGTAAAACTGTTACCAAAGTAATATTGATAGGATTATTAGTTGCTTTGGTTATGGGGATTATTTCGGTGGTGATATACCTATTGTCACAAGGTAGTGGGATTAAAATTATAAGCAATTTAAAGTTGAAAGAAATTTATTCGTACATACTGCCAATTGTTATTTGCGTAATATATTTTGTATGTGCGATTGTGTACTATAATCACAAAATTGATAAAACATTTGATAATTTGATTGGATAAGTATAAAAGGAGGTGTATTTTATGACTAAAAAAATAATATCATTAATTTTATGTTTGCCATTAATATTAATGGTGTGTTTGTTTTCAGTTTCCAATTCGGTGAGTATCGCAATTAGTATACCCGTATCAAAGATTGAAATATTTGGGGATAAAATTGTGTACTTGGACCTTGATATTAATGAAAAATATGCCGTGGATTATGCTGTATATCCAATAAATGCTAAAAACAAGGAAGTGTATTTTGAAACCGAGCAAGTGGGCACATCTCCATTAGCCGAACTTGAATATGTAAATGGATATATATTTGCCAAAAGTTGCGGCAAAGCAAAAGTGTACTTAACCACAATAGATGGCGGGTTTAGAGATAGTTTTATTGTTCAAGTTGATTCAAACAAACTACAAAGTATAAGTTGTGAAATTGAGTTGTCAAGCATATATGTAGGTAACACAACAAGAATAGTTACAACTTTTGTTCCAGAAAATAACATTAATAGCGTATTAAAATATCAAATCAGTGATTTAAGCAAAAATATTGTTAGCGTTAGTGCTAGTGGTGTGGTCACTGGTTTATCTAAAGGCGTTGCTGAAATTACTGTAATGTCGGCTGAAAATGAGAATATTAAAGACACTGTTGTGGTGGAAGTAAAAAATAAAGATATTATTGATTTTGAAAAAGAAGAAATTACAACATGGAAGAAGGAAGGAAGTGTTAATATTTCGCTGGACACCACAGAGCAATGTAGTTATTCGTACAAAGTTTACGATGAAAACGACGATGCGGTAGATAGTTCGGTTGTTGATGTTGAGTTAAATTTGGCTAATCAATCATCGGGCAGAATTTCGATAGATTATTCGTTTAAGGACAAAAGTTTTGTGGGTGAAGTGTTTGTTGAGGTAACAGTGCAAACCGAAGGCGGGCTAAATGTGTCAAAGGTGTGCAAAATTTCGTGCATTAACTCCATTACCGCACAATTTGAAAATTCGGCAACAACTTCAGTTAAAGCGGGTGGAACGGCTATTCAACCATTTGCTGTAACTCCAAATGATGCCAATGTTGGCTTTGATTGCACTATATCTAATGACAATATTTCAGTAACGGTTGATGGCAATAATAGCATAATACTGGTACATGGGAACAAGTTGGGCGTTAGCACCATTTCATTAAAGATATACAATCAAGAAAATGAGCAAGAATTTGTAACAATCACTAAGGAAATAGTGGTAACAACCCAGAATATTGATATTAATGAAAGTGCAAAAACTTATGGCATTGAAAATGTATTTACGATTGGCAAAACCGAAACAGACGGAACAGTAAGCCAATTTAATCTAACCCTAGCATATGGCGGTCAAGAAGTGGGCGAGAACTTTACAAACCACTTATCTTGGGTGTCAAGCAGTGAAAATGCTATAATTAATTCAAACGGAACAATAACCCTTGCGGGCGATAGCGGGGAAGAACTTGTGCAATTTAAAGCGGTGTTTGAATATCAAGGCGTAAAAATTGAAAGTAGCCCATTTGCAATAAAATGTGTGTACGACGGGGTAAATGTAAGAAATTATTTAGATTTGTGGCAGGAAACCAACAAAGCGACACCTAAACCTATTGTTTTACATAATAACATTAAAGAAGATTTTGCCGTTGGTGTGGCAAATTATTATAAAGAAATAACCACTACATATGACAAAACATATTATGAAAATATTGGAAGTGTAGATAAAGCCAAAATTAAAATTTTGATTGAATTTAAAAATGATGTTTATGGCAACGGTTACACTATCAATGCACACAATGTTGCGTGGGGAAAAAATCTTCAAAATGCAACTACAAACGCAGTATTTGGCGGACCGCTTAACTTTGTGGCAATGTCCGAAAATGGTGGAATGATTAGTGTGAAGGCACAAGATAATGTATGTTTTGCAGTGTATGAAAATGTTACATTAAGCAATATCGAATTAAAGGGTTGTGACTTACAAGCCGATGGCAACAACGAGTATGATTTAAACGATTTAACCTACACAGGCACAACAGTTGAAGTGTTTGGCAACAATGTTAATATTCAATATTCTCGTATTTCCAACGGGCGCACAGTGTTGCGTGCTTTTGGCGATATTAACGATAGTAGCAAGGCAATAAATATTAATATCAAAAATTCGGTTTTAAGCGGAGCAAGAGAGTTTGTGTTAAGGCTTGGAAGCAATTGTTTTGTGGATGGCTCAGTTGAAACACCTTCACCATATTTGCCAAATGATGAACTAAAAACTTTCCCAGTTCAACGAACTTATGAAACAATGAGCGAAAGTGAAAAAGTTAACTATGATAATGCATTTATAAAAACTTTTGTAACTTTAAAAAATGTTGTTTTAAAGGATGCGGGAATATTTGCAATAGGGCTAGATGCTCACTTTGCGGGCACTGCTTTGGCAGATGGAAGTTCTTACCTTGGCGGACTGGTTAAGGATTGGTACAATTTGGCAAAAACAAGTTATGGCGTAAAGTTGACCTTTGAGGGAGATGTAAAAATGTACAATTGGACCAAAATTGAAAATGTGGATAGTAGCACATTAATTGAAACTTATGGGCCAACAACATTTACAGAAATTTCGTTTGATGTGGCGGAAATGATAGATGTGATTTCACAAAACCCTAAATTTTCAAGCATAATATATCAAGACCCTGACACGCAAACCAAATATGTTCATGGCGGGATAGCATTCTTTGGCGGTGGCAAAAATTATAGCGTGTTTGAATGTAGTCAAAGTAATATAAACGATTTAAATGGTTATGAAATAAACTTGTCAGATGTAGACAAAACAATGTTGCAAGTGGCAGCGGGTAGTGAAAGTTTTTACTTTATGATTAATGACGCAACGACACAAACTTTCTTACCAAAAGACCAAGAAGAAATTTTAAAATCAAATGATGCATATTCATGTATTTATAAGTAAAAGGAGGTCACTGTGGAAAGAAGAAAAAGTATAATATTTTTACCTATCATATTTGCAGTTGTTGTGATGACTGTGCTATATTTTGCATGCAGTTACAACAAGTATTCATTAAACAAAACCGAATTTGAAACGGTAATTGAATACAACGGTGATGTGGATTTGAGTGATGTGGTGATATATGACAAAACTTCTAACAAAGAAATATCGCTAGGAGAATATAAGGTTGTTAGTTGCGACGACACAAGCACGATTGGCGACAAAGTGTTGATTATTGAATACAAAGAACAACAATACAAAATTCATTTCACAGTGAAATATAAGGTTGAATTTGTAGTTAATGACACAGTGGTTGACACTCAATATGTAAATAGTGCGGACGAAATCGTTGTACCTCAATCACCAAGCAAAGATGGTTATGAGTTTGTTGCGTGGGACAAAGATATTCCAGCAATATTAAACGACAACATATTATTTAGCGCCATATTTTCGTCAACCGAATTAACAGTGCCTAAACTTACGACCCTAACAGTGCCATACGGTACTACACTAAACGAAATATCCTTGCCAAGCAATAAAAATGGTAGATGGATATTTGTAAATAGCCTTTCAACCGCAGTTGGTGATGTGGGCATAACTAAATTTGATGTTAAATTTGTTCCGTCAACAAACGAGTTGGTTGAAAAGTATGATGAAATTGAAGTTGTTGTTAAGAAAAAACAATTAGAATTTACTATTGACGAAGAAAATTTTGTGTATGATGGCAAAGAACATTTCCCTAAGTACACATTACCTGTGGATGTAAAAGTTAATGTAATAGGCAATCCAGAAACGAATGCTAGCCTTCAACCATATGAGTATGCGCTAGTTATTGATGATAGCAATTATTCGGGCTATTATTATGGCGAATTTAGCATATCAAAGGCAGATGTGTTGATTACAATTAACAATAAAACAGTTGATTATGGCAATACATTTACAATGAATTATGATATACAAGGCTTTGAAGATGAGCAAATACTTGGATTGAGCATAACAATGCCTAGCATTTTAAATGCTGGTATTTATTCAATTGGTGCAAGCGTAACAAACCCAAATGTTAACTTAACTGTTAATGAAGGTGTTTTGGTAATTGAAAAAATAGACCTTAATCCAGCACCCGTAAATCCAACCTTGTCTACCGATTTAAAGGCGGCGGTGTATGGTGACTTGTTAAGCGAAATTACTTTTGACAACAATTTTGCCAGCGGAACTTGGACTTGGAAATATCCTAATACAATTATAGACAAAATTGACGGATTTAAGGCGGTGGCGGTGTTTACACCAAAGTCTTCAAACTACAACATTGAAGAGCGAGAACTTGACATTACTAACATTGACAAAAAGACATTGGAAATAAATATAATCAAAAATACATTTACATACGATGGCAATCAGCATCAAATTGAATACCAAATTGCCGATGGAAGTTATTTGGATATAGATGTTTTGGGTAACACTAGCCAAATTGATGCGGACAAATATTCAGTAACATTATCGATTAATCATCAATTTTATAATGGTGCAATTAAAACAAACTTAACCATTAATAAGGCTACACCAATAACAGATTTTTCAACCAAGTATACAAAAACTTGGTTTGATGGCATCACATTGGAAGATATTAAGTTAAGTAGTGGATATGTGTGGAAAAACACAAGCACAAGTTTGGATACAATTGAAACAAAATTGTATGATGCACAATTTGTGCCAAGTGACACTAAAAACTATAATACAGTGAATGGGCAGTTTGAAGTTTGCATCCAAAAAGCAAATGCAAGTATAACTAATGTTAGCGATAATTATGAGTTTGTTTATAACGGAAATATTCACAATATTTTAGATGTTAAACCATCACATTATGAAAGCGATTTGCAATATTTATATACAAGTAATGGTGCAAGTGTTGCAAGCTTGTTAAATGCGGGCGAATATGAAATTGTTATAACATTGCCCTCAAGCACTCACTATAATGAAACGCAAGTTACAACATATGCAACAATCAAGCAAGCAAGCGTAGATGTTGTGCTACAAACTTTAACAGCAACATATGAAGATTGTCTTGGAGATATTAACTTGCCAGTTGATACAAATGGCGTGTGGACTTGGAAACAAGACTTGCAAACATCAGTTGGCGATGCGGGGACTCAAACTTATATAGCAATTTATACTCCAAATAGCAACAATTATCAAACAACTGAGTTTGAAGCAACAATTCAAGTGTGTAAAAAATCGCTAAGTTTTGAGATAATCAACAATACTTATACTTATGATAAAAACAGTCACAATATCGAATACACTTTGGTTGATGCAAATGGAAAAATATATTCAAGTTTAGCAATAAGCGGAAATAATGCGCAGGTAAACGCTGGAACATATAATTTAACTTTAAATGTTGAAAGTGATAATTATAGCGCAACTAAATCAGTTCAATTGATAATTAATAAGGCGTCATTAACACCAAATATTCCTAACAATTTAACAGCAATATATTTAGACACGCTTGCCAGCGTTGAATTGCCTACAGCAAGCGAAGGCGCTTGGCGTTGGAATGAACAACAAGACACATTGGTTGGAAATGTTGGAGATAACCAATTTTCAGCAACATTCGTGTATAGTGAAGAAGACAATTGCGACAATTATAATGATTACACAACCAAATTAACAATTAGTGTTGGTAAAAAATCTGTTGATGTGCCAAGCCTAGAAGTAAGCAGTGCAACATACACAGGCAATACAATAAAGGCAGAAATTGTGGATGGGGATTTGTATTTTGTTAAAACAAATGGCTGGACAGAGGTAAAACAATATAATGTAGAATTGCAATTAAATGATTACAGCAATTATATTTGGGCAAATGGCAATGAAAAAATCGCTTATATTCCATTTAGCATAGAAAAAGCGCAAGTGGTTATTAGCAATCTTGAAATGGCGGGCTGGACATATAATGAAACAGCAAGCGTTCCAAGTGCAACAACCAACTTTGGAACAATTGAATACACTTATTCAACAGATGTCCAAGGAACTAATATTATTGAAAAGCCAAGCAATGCAGGAACATATTATGTTATTGCAACAGTTGAAGGAACGGATAATTATATAGGCGCAACCGCTATAAAAGAGTTTGAAATTAAGCAAGCACAATCAGTGATAACCGATTTTGTTATAACTGGTTGGACATATGGCGAAACGGCAAATGAGCCAAGTGCAAATACTAATTTTGGTGAAGTGTCATATTCGTACGCAACAAGTGAAAATGGCGAATACACAACCCAAAAACCTACAACAGCAGGAACATATTATGTAAAGGCGGAAGTTGTGGGCAATGACAACTTTGCATCTTCAAGTCAAATTGTTAAAATAGTGATTGACAAAGTTGGCGTGCCAATACCTAGCATAGAGCCTAAAGTTTATACTGGAAGTAATTTAATTGCCGATGTGGAAGATAACCCATTATACGAAATTGAAAATAATGGCGGAATTGAAAAAGGTACATATGATGTAATTCTTACTTTGAAGGACTTTGACAACTATAAATGGGTGGATAAAGACACTAAATCAATTACATTGATATTTGAAATTGCCAGTGCATTGAACAGTTGGAAAGTGAAACCATCCGTAACTGGTTGGACATACGGCGAAAGTAGTATGGGAGCGGCGGCGGAGGCAACTTTTGGAGATGTTGTAATCGAATACAAGTTGCAAGACACAAGTGATGACAACTATTCAATCGACTTGCCAACAGATGCAGGAAATTATATTGTAAGATTTTCAGTAGAAGGCACGGATGATTATAGTGCACTTTTAGAAACACTTTCATTTACAATATCTAAGGCAAGTATTAAACTTCCAACCGTGGAATCTAAAGTTTATATAGGCAACACATTAACTGCCGATGTTGAATACAGTGCATTGTATAAAATTGAAAATAATGGTGGCGTTAATGTTGGAAATTATCCAGTAATATTTACAATAATTAACAACAACTATAAATGGGAAAGTGGCAACGAAACAGTAGTAACATTACAATTTTATATTACACAAGCGCAAGCGGTTATAAGTGATTTTGTGATGGAAGGTTGGACATATGGCGAAACGGAGAATAACCCAAGCGCAAGCACCAACTTTGGAACAATTGAATATACTTATTCAACTGATGACGAAGGAATTAATATTATTGAAAAACCAAGCGATGCAGGAACATATTATGTGATTGCAACAGTTGAAGGAAAAAACAATTACGAGGGTGTAAGAGAAATTAAAAAGTTTATAATTGCTAAAGCGCAAGCAGTAATCAGCGATTTCGTGATGAATGGTTGGACATATGGCGAAACGGAGAATAACCCAAGCGCAAGCACCAACTTTGGA
>JAFULP010000066.1 GCA_017473285.1 Clostridia bacterium | reverse complement strand
ATCTGATAGTCCTGAATTTTTCTTTAACTCTCTAAATCTTTCTTGAAATTTTGTCTTCATATAAATAATTATATATCAAAAATGATACAAATTGCTTGACATATCGATTTCGATATGATATATTTATATCGTAAATGATATGATTAGGAGAAATTTATGAGTAAAACTTTTTATCAATGTGAACATTGTATACACTTTTTGCAACACTATGTCATTTGTGAAGATATGATACATCAAACCAGTTGCGGACATTGCACTTGCCGTGATAAAGATTTCAAAATTAGAAAAATAGATTGCAAATATTTTGAGCAACGAACCGAAATGGGTGAAAAAATTAAAAAAGAAGAGAGAGCTTTATATGTATTAAAACAAGTTAATAAAATGCTTAATCAACTTAAATTGTACCTATATAATAATGAACCCAGCCAAAAAATTGATAAATGTATGCTTGAAAGATTTAAACGTTAAGTAATTTTTAACCTTTTATAAAAATTGTCATACAATGTATTATAGTCTATTTAGGAGGTTAAATGAAAAAACTTACAATTTTGCTAGTTGTAGTAATGTCATTATTTTCGGTTTGCTTAGGTTTAACTGCTTGTGGCAAGAAAAAGGACGATAATGTGATTCGTGTTAGCGAAGTTACTCATAGCCTTTTCTATGCCCCAATGTATGTAGCAATGAACAATGGCTATTTTGAAGAAGAAGGCATTGAAATTGAACTTACCAACGCTGGTGGAAGTGACGCTGTTACAACTGCACTTACAAGCAAGAGCGCCGACATTGGCTTGCTTGGACCTGAGGGTATGATTTATGTACGAAATCAAGGTATGAGCAACGCCCCTATTATATTTGCGCAACTTACTGCTTGTGACGGATCGTTCTTGGTTGGACGCCCAGATGAAAACACTGGCACATTTAGTTACACCGACTTAGTGGGCAAATCAATTATTGGTGGTCGCCGTGGCGGTATGCCTGCAATGACACTAAAATACATCTTAGAGCACAATTATGGCTTGACTACTGGTGACTCGTTTGAAGATGGCGTTGACACAGTTATTGATTTGTCTGTTGCCTTTAACTTGACCGTATCAAGTTTCGTAGCAGGTACTGGCGATTATTGCACAATGTTTGAGCCAAGCGCTAGCCAATGTGAACTTGACGGCACGGGTGTAATTGTTTCCGCTCTTGGTGAAGAAGTGTCCGACATTCCTTACACTGTGTATACTGCTACAAGTTCGTTCTTAAAAAAGAACCCAGAAAAAATTGAAAAATTTATGCGTGCATTAAAGAAAGGTTACGACTATTTAATGACCGCCACCGACGCTCAATTAGTTAGTGCATTAAAACCATCATTTAGCACAACCAGCGACCAATTAATAATATCTGCCGTGCGCAACTATATCCGTATTGGTGCGTATGCTGATGACTTTGTGCTAAGTGAAAGTTCTTGGAATATGCTACAAGAAATTATGGATAATGCTGGCGAATTAAGCGCAAGAGTAAACTACGCAGATGCTGTAAATACCGAGTTTGCAAGTGCTGTTGCTGATTAGTGTATGACAAGTGATATTATATTGTATTCGCACTTCGCTAAACCCCTTATGCTAAATAAAATAAAGTTTTTAACTTAAAGGAGTTATACATTATGGAAAAAGTTATAGAAGTACGAAATGTAAGTTTAACTTATCATAGTATGCAATGCGAAACTTTGGCACTAAACAACATTAACTTCGATGTAAAGTCGGGTGAATTTGTATCTATCATAGGCCCATCTGGTTGTGGTAAAACCACTATATTATCCATAATTTCAGGGCTACTTGCGCCCAGCGATGGCACAGTGCTTGTAAATGGCGAACCGCCCAAAGCCAAGGATTCAAAGTGTGGATATATGTTCCAACGAGATAACTTATTGCCGTGGCGAAATATCGAAAAAAATGTGTTGCTTGGGCTAGAAGTTCAAGGCAAGAATACAAAAGAAAACAAAGAACGAGCATTAAACTTGCTTGACAAATATGGTTTAAAGGACTTTAAGCGCAAGCGTCCTGACGAGTTATCGGGCGGTATGCGCCAGCGTGTAGCCCTTATTCGCACCCTTGCACTTAATCCTTCAATACTACTGCTTGATGAGCCATTTTCAGCCCTTGATTATCAAACAAGGTTAAATGTATGTGATGATGTGGCAAATATCATCAAGCAAGAGAAAAAAACTGCAATACTTGTAACTCACGACTTGCAAGAAGCCATTAGTATGTCCGACCGCATATTGGTGCTATCCAAACGGCCTGCGCATATCAAGGCAATATACACGCTAGATTTTGATAAATCACTTACCCCTTTACAAAAACGACAATTGCCCGAAGCAGAAACTTTGTTTAACAAACTTTGGGGAGAAATACAAGATGAAGAAAAATAATTATTCAAAAGAACATAAACGCTATCTAGCAATTAACCGATTTAAATCTTGGACAATAATACTTTTCCAAGTTCTCATATTAGTTGTTTTGTTTGTGGGCTGGGAAGTTGGCACACGCACTGGCGCAATAGATGTATTCTTCTTTTCATCCCCTAGCCGAATTTGGTCCACAATTAAGCAACTCCACTCAAATGGCGAACTATTCTTCCACGCTTGGGTAACTTTAAAGGAAACACTATACGCCTTTTCAATCGCCACAATCATTGGCATAATACTAGCAATAATGCTATGGTGGAGCGAATACTTGCGTAAAATACTTGAGCCATACATTGTTACCCTTAACAGTTTGCCTAAAATCGCCCTTGGCCCTATCATCATTATTTGGATGGGCGTAGGCAGTAAAGCAATTATAACTATGGCTGTGCTAATTGTGGTAATTGTAACCACTTTAAATATAATGAATGCATTTTTAAACACGGACAAAAACCTAATTGCCCTACTTAAATCGCTTGGTGCTAACAAATTTCAAATATTTATGAAAGTTGTCCTTCCAGCCAGCGTACCAGATATAATTTCTACTCTAAAAGTAAACGTAGGCTTAAGTTGGATCGGATCCATAATGGGCGAATATTTGGCGTGCAAAGCCGGTATCGGCTATCTGCTAATCTATGGCGGTCAAGTGTTTAACCTAGACCTTGTAATGACCAGCGTAATCGTGCTATGCGTAATGGCAGCGGGAATGTATTTCCTAGTTGCATTACTTGAAAAATTCATCCGCAAAAATCGTGGACAATAATATATACAAAAAGAGAGTTTAATTAACTCTCTTTTTAAATTATTCTTCAACCTTTGTAAAAGCAAAATAATCAACCAAACTTGTTATTTTAGGGTTTTTCTCTTTTACTTTTTCCAACAAATCTTCAAACATATCGTTTGTAATTAAAGATTTACCCTTTTCATAGCTTATTTTACAATACAAATCGCCTTTAATATCTGGATTTAAAAAATCCTTTTCATATACATAACATCTTTGAATTTCACCATCTTTATTAACATTAAATTCGTATGTATAATCTGATTTTAAATATGGTTGTGATGAACTATAACCATTTCCACCATAATAATTAAATGTAATTATACAATCACCATTATCATTAAATTCACATTCTATAATGTCGTCCGCAGTAAAACTTTTTAAATATCTAACATAATTAAAGTTAAAATTTTCATCTGCTGAATTTGGAAGATAATTAACCGTTCCTCCGCCTGCGAAATATTTATACTCTTCAATATCTTGTTGATATGTATACATGTGTGTAAGATGATTGGTTGGCACATAATCGCCCGTTATTTCCGCAATTCCATTAAATGAATAATGTGTATACCATTCTTCACTACCAACAGGTTTACTCTTTCCACCATAATCATATTCAAGAGATGCTCTAATCACAAGATTCTGAGCACTAGTAGCATCTACATATTCTAAAAAACTAAAATTACCAAAAGATTCTACGATATATTTGTCTGCATAATCGTATGTAACTTTATAATTTCCATTCATATTATTTAGTTTAGAAGTAAACAATGTAAATCCTCTTTGATTTAATGCCTCGACATCTACTTCATCTTCTTTCTGTTCCAAATCAACAAAAGCAATTAAATCGTTCCAATTTTCTTCGCCAACATATCTCCATTGAATATGTGTTTTAGTTGCTTGAAATTCGACTTGTTTGCCCGCAATACCTTCTTGTCCTGGAAGTCCTTTTAAGTCATCAACATCAATTAAGTCTTTCCAATTTGTTCCATCTTCGGTTACTTGAATATAACCATCTTCTACTCTAAAAGAAACCTTACTTTCTACTTCTTTATCGCAACCTGATAATACAAATGGTGCACACATACAAGTACCCACAACTGCAAGTGTTTTAAATATTTTACCTTTTTTCATAATCTTATCCTTTTGTTACATACTATATATTATACGGAACAAAATGTTCCAAGTCAAGCATTTTTGAACATTTTGTTCTAAAATTTTATAAAATGATAAAATTTCCTGAAATATTAAAAGAGTTGCGACTTGAAAAAAATATGTCAAGACAAGACTTGGCAGATTTAATTTTTGTTAATGTTCGTACAATAAGTTATTGGGAATTGGGTCAACGAGAATGCAACTTGGAACAACTTGCAAAACTATCTAAAATATTTTGTGTAACAACTGATTATCTTTTAGGTTTAGAAAATTAATATTATTCAAAAAAAAATAAAGCAAAATTAATTGCTTTATTTTTTTTATACTATTTATCTTCATTTTCCTTATTTTCTTCAATCTTTAATATTTTAACCTTTACTTGTTCGGTTTGAACTTCGCTTTGTTGATTTTCGTTGTCAATTGTTACATTGTCTGCATTTTCAACTGGCTTATTTTCGACATCTTGAGTGCTGGCTTTGTCATTTTTATCCAAATGGAAATCTTTTTTAAATGCCTTGCGGATATTAGTTGGATTTTCCTTGCCTTGGAACAATCTTTTGATATTGCCGCGATGCACAAACAATATTAATGTTGATATAAATGCTAGCAATATATAGCACACCCAACCGTTAGACGATGGGTCAATGTTTACAAGTTGAATAATGGTTGAAATCAACACAAATCCAAGTGTGCCTACCGAGCCAATGCTGGTGATTGCCACAAATGTAAAGCAAACCGCAAACACAATCAAGAACACCCACCAATCAAGTGCAATCAAACTAAAGCCCGCAAAAGCCGCAACGCCTTTACCACCCTTAAATTTGAATATAACTGGGAATATATGTCCAAGTATTACCGCAACACCTGCGCAATACATAGCAATTTGACCAAGCCACAATTTACCAATTAGGGTTGGAATTGCACCCTTACAAATCTCTAACGCCATATTAAATATTGCCCACTTAAAGCCATAGGTCCTAAGCATATTAAGCGTACCAGGGTTGCCACTGCCGTGCTTGGTAATGTCATCCTTTTTAGAATGTGAAATAATCTTAGCAAAATTAATATTTCCAATCAAGTAACTACAAACTGTTAAAATACATATATATAATATCTTCATTTAAATTTATCACCTATTTAATTCAGTAATATAATAACGCATATTATATTTTTTAGCAAGCAAATTTGCGCCCAATTTTATTAAACGACAAAATTAATCTTCACCTTTTGACTTAAACACAAGTTTAATAGGCGTTCCGCTAAAGTCAAATGCACGCCTAAACGCATTTTCCAAATATTTGATATATGAATTTTCCATCAAAGATGCATCATTACAATATATATCAAATGTTGGCGGACAAGTTCCACTTTGCTTACCGTGAGTAATTTTTAATCTTCGGCCATTTTTAACTGGTGGCTGAGTAACACCAATTGCGTTTACCAATACATTGTTAAACAAGCCCATAGTAATTTCCCTAGTAGCATTAGCATACACCTTTTCAACCATTTCCATCACTTTGCCCGTACGCTTGTGTTCCTTACACGAAATAAACACTGGCATAAAATATTTCATAAACGCAAGGTCCACTTCCATCTTCTTTTTAAACGCTTCCAATGTTCCAGTTTGCTTATCAATCAAATCCCACTTATTAACCACAATCACGCTTGGCTTGCCTTGTTCGTGAATAAGCCCCGCAATTTTAACATCTTGCTCGGTTATGCCCTGTTCGGCATCAATCACAAGCAAAGCCACATCGCATCTAGTGATTGCGTCCAAACTACGCACCGCACTATATCGCTCAATGCTTGAAGGTTCAATTTTACTTTTCTTTCTAAGCCCAGCAGTATCAATAATGATGTAATCGCTATTATTGTATCTAAACGGAACTTCAATTGCATCACGAGTAGTGCCTGCAATCGAACTTACCGCCACACGCTTTTCGCCCACCAAATAATTGGTAAGTGTACTCTTGCCCGCATTTGGCTTGCCCACGATTGCCAACTTTAAACCTTTGTTGGCTTCATCGGTTGGTATTTGCTTAATGTTTGCCACAATTGCGTCAAGCAAATCGCCCACACCCTTGCCATGTTCAACTGATACGCCATAAGGTTCGCCTAATCCAAGGTCGTAAAATTCATATGTCTTTTCCACTTCATAGTTGTCAAGTTTGTTAACCGCCAAAATTTTAGGGGCTTTAGCCTTTCGTAAATACGCCGCTACTTCCTTGTCTTGAGCAGTCATCCCCTCACGACCGTCCACAAAAAATACAATCACATCCGCAACATCAATTGCCAGTTGTGCTTGCTCTAAAATATTTGCATTAATTTCATCCTTTGCTTCAAAATCCAACCCGCCAGTGTCCACCAAAGTAAATGCGTAACCGCACCAAGTAGCGTCAGCAAAAATCCTGTCCCTAGTAACACCCGGTGTGTCCTCAACAATGCTAATGCGCCTACCTACCACTTTATTAAAAAATGTACTCTTGCCAACATTTGGTTTACCAACGATTGCAATAATTGGTTTGTTCATAATTTCTCCCTATCCTAATTTTTGAGTTTGCAAAATTGATATTTCGCTATCTCATATTGTTATATAGATTTATTATACCAAATAACAAACTTTTTTTCAATGGCTATTCAAATATTTTTTTAATTTAGTAAATAAATATTTAAAAAATAAAAAAATTAACCCATTAAAAAATTTAACCAAAACTTAAGATTATTTTGGCTAAATTTGTTGAAAATAAATATTAAAAATATTTTTATCCACAAAAATTATTTAAAAATTAAAATAAAATATTTTATTTTTATTAAACTATTTAATATTTGCCTTATTTGTAGCATATATTTATATTTTGCAATTATTTAAATATTTATTTTTATTTATTTTTGCAATTATTACAATTTGGGCAATTGCAAAATATTTTTTTTGATTTTATTTTTTTGTAAATTATTTTAATGCTTAACATAAACACTATCAAAACAACCACACCAACCAAAGTGTATACCAAACCTTTTGCAAGCAAACTATATACGATGTACGAAGTGATATAGGCAAGCCCAAACTGAACCCCTACTCCAAACAATGTGTATTTAGCCCCAACCTCTTTTAACAACACTCCAAAATTTGACACGCATGGAAAGTATAGTAGCGTAAACACTAGGAACGAAATTCCGCTGGCAATATTAAAATTTACTGCGCTTGAGATAAGCGTCAAACTTGCACCCAACATTGATAAGTTTGTAACTTTATTGGAAATTGCAAAACTAGAAAGTATCAATTCCTTTGCCACTAGCCCAATAAGTAGTGCACAAATAATATTTGGATTATTTAGTCCAATTGGTTTAAACATCCAACTAATGATACTGCTAAAACTATACAAAATCGACTTGCCACTTTCGCCAACATATTCAAATTTGATATTAACATTGTTGAGTAACCAAAGTATTATACTCGCTCCAAAAATCACACCAAACACTTTTACAACAAATTGCTTGCAACTGGTTTTCATAGATTGCCAAATATTAAAAATTTCTGGCACTTTAAGTGGTGGAAATTCAATTACAAATTGAGTTGATTTAGTTGGCAAAATTGTTTTTTCAAAAATAATTGCCAGCACTATTGCCACCACCATTCCCAACAAATATAGCCCTAATATTAGCCACACACTATTAACGCCAAGCAATGCCAAAGCAAGAGTTGTGTATATTGGAAGTTTCGCACTACAACTCATAAAAGGCGTAATCAAACTGGCTTTAATTTGCGAGTTTTTGTCCACCATATTTTTAGCGGTCAATGTGGCACTTGTGGAGCATCCAAACCCCATTAGCATCGTGTACACCATTTTGCCATTTAATCCCACTTTTTGCAAAAAATCATCAAGCAAAAATGCCATTCGTGTAATTAACCCACTATTTTCAAGTATGGATAGAAACAAATACATCAAACATATTTGTGGCAAAAACCCAAGCACACTAAAGCACGCCCCAAACACACCTTCACTAAACAACGCAATAACAAATTGTGATTTAGTTGCCCTAGACAATATCGCCATTATTGGTTTTTGAATAATATAATTTAATGCGGTTAAAAATATATCGCTGATAATTGGCACAATAAGAAAAATGTAAAATATATTACAAAAAACATCGCCAAAATAAATAGTGGTAAAAATACACTTAATTTTAATAATTTTTTATCAAATTTGCCATATCCATATATTTTATTTTCTTTTTTTACGCAATTATTTGCGATTTTTAATATGTAGGCGTATAAAATTTCAATATTTTTATATTTTTGGTTATCTTCGCTACTTTTATCCGTTTGATTGTTTTTATTATTTTCACTATTTTTATTTATTTGATTTTGTAACATCTTAATAAACGATGTTTTGCGTGTTTGAAATTTAAAAAAATCTTCTTTTACTTTAATTTTTTGTGCATCAACAATTTCAACTTCACAACCCAAAATTTTTTGCAAATATTCAATATCAATGCTTCCTCCATTTTTTTGAAAACTTTTATAGTTGTTAATCAAAATTTTAATATTTTTATCGTTTATTAATAAGTTCAAAGCAAGTAACATACTTCGCTTAAAATTGTTGGCGTCCAGTAAATACAAAATATTATCGCAATCACTTGAATTAATTTCTTCAATGCTTACTTGTTCTTCCAACGAAAAAGCGTTTAAACTATAAATCCCAGGCAAATCAATCAATTCGTAGGTGCTGGATTTAAATGTTATAATTTTACTTTTTTTGTCTACCGTCACTCCATGCCAGTTTCCCACATGCTCGCTACTTTTGGTTATACAATTAAACAAAGTTGTTTTTCCACTGTTGGGGTTGCCTACAATATGAATTTTATGCATACTCAACCTCAATACACTTGGCAATATCCGCTTTTATTGCAAAGCACGAATCCAACACTTGAACAAGCAATGTCTTTTTTAAAAACGAGGTGTTAAGCACTTGAATTTGCGAACCAACAAAAAAGCCAATTTCGTACAAGCGGAATTTGAGTTTGTCATCTTTTATATCTAGCGAAATTATCTTGCAAATTCTATTTTTTTCGCAATTATTCAGCGTCATACCCAAATATATGCAAAAAAATTTTAAAATATTTTAAAAATTGTTAAAAATTGTTTGATTTTTACAAATATTTTTGTTAGTGTATTATTAACAGCATATTATTTACATATAATTAAATATTTTGATTTGTTGCAATATCAACTAATCATTTATTTTAGGCGACATCAAATTTTTACATTTTGAAGTTGTTTTTGACATGTATTAGTTGGTGCTACAAATTAAAATTATTGTATGTTTACTTTTACAAACATTTTAATATAATTTTAAGGAGTGCCTATGGAAGAAATTACCATTTTTGAGCAAGGTCGCAATAATTTAATTAATTTTATTAACGCCGAATATGACGGCTTTGACCAACGCTTGCTGTCGCACTTTTTAAATAGTTTTAACGAACTTCTTGACTATCGTGAAGAGGGTTCTCATACCAAGCCTAAAATTATATTTACCAACAATATTGATAGCATTATTAAGATTGTGCCTAAGGCATACAAACTTCAAGTGTTTGTGGACGATGATGCGTCAATGTTTAACAGCCGCCTTAAGCCACTTATTGCCATTGCTAAAAAGGAATGGTGTATTTATATTGAAAATAAGGAAAATAAGTTTATATATGGCATATGCAAAACTTTAAATAGCATTAAGGAAAAAAGTTTGCTTAACCATATTAGTGAAAGTTCATATCTTCGTGACCGTGCGGACAAAATTAGTTGTATCGTTGCCCGTAGCGTAAATGACTTTGAAATGGAACTTTTTAGCACTCGTGGCAATAAAATCAAGATTAACACCGCCCTTAACCCTAACAAAACTTTTAATAATGATGAAACTATTAGTGAATTTACCAAAGCGTGCTTTAGTAAACTTCGCACCACTCAAAAAAAATTGGGCGAAGTTCAAACTATGTTTAAAAATATATTCACAAAGGTTATTGACGACCTTAATGGCGCAATGTGTGTAATCGTGGATAAGGACTATAAGGACAATGGCTTTTTTGAAGACGGAATTTGGCTTGAAACCCCTATTTCGTTTAGCAAGTTGTTTACCCAATCCAAAAGTTATAGTGAGGAAAAGTTGCAAGCCTTTGCTACCCTATTTATCAATATGCTTAACTTTGACGGCATCACGGTGGTAGACACTCTTGGTAGAGTGCTTGCATATAATGTGTTTGTTGAAAACAATATGAACCGAACCAAAAATGTAGTGGGTGGGGCTAGGAAGCGTGCCGCATACACAATCATCAACTCTCGCCGTAAGCACATTGTGGGCGTATACTTCCAATCACACGAAGGCGAAATATTTTACAAATCGCTTGTTAAACCAAAGGTTGTAAAACCAAAAGCCACAAAAACATCCATCGAGCAACCAAAACTCGAAGTAAACTCCCCTATTGACAAAACCGAACCAAAAGACAAACCCGAAGTGCAAAAACTGGAAGTGGAAGACAAAATTGTAATCACCGAAACAGTTGAATCCGAAATTAAGCAAGATGCAGAAAGTTAAAATAAAAATCCACGGGTATAACCCGTGGTTTTTCATATAACGGGTAAAACCCTCATTTATTCGCAGGACGCGTAAACGCGTAGTTCGCTAGTGCGTTTCGCGAACCGTATTAATTTTTAAATGGGTCTATCGTTTCAAATATACTTATTTAGTCTATTATTTTATCTTCTTTTATTTGGTT
>JAFULP010000065.1 GCA_017473285.1 Clostridia bacterium | reverse complement strand
TACTAAACTTTATTAGTTTATTTAAGTATATATTACTTCCCTATTTGCTTTAAATTTTCAAGTATTGTACTTGCAAAATAAGGTTGCAACGGCTTTACACTTGAGTTGTTTATTATTATATCCATAAGTTTGGTATATGTTATCCCCAACCCTTCAAACAAGTAGTACGATAGCGAGCCTGGTATGGTATTAATTTCGTTAAGATATATCGTATCGTTTGATTGGTCATACAAGTAATCTATACGCACCACACCATTTAAGTTTAAGTGCTTATATATCCTTTTGGTATAATCATATATCAAACTTTCTTTTTCGCTATCTATTTGCGCTGGAAGTATTCTGGTTTTGTCCACCGAAATATACTTGTCTTCAAAACTCAATATATCATTCCTATTTATAGGTTGTTCTATTTGGCTAACAATCAAATTTTCGCCATCACGCACCACCGCACAATTGTATTCAACCAATGGGCTAATTTCACGCTCAACTAGTACCTTGTTGTCAAGATGTAGCACTACATCAATATTTTCTTGAAGGCAAGTTATATCACTTTTAACCACACCAATACTTGAACCTAATCCGCAAGGCTTAACAATCAAATTATTGCCCAAATTTTGCGCTTTTTCAAGGTCTATTTTGCCATTTTCACTCACAGCCATATACTCAACCACTGGTATATCGATGCTTTGGGCTACAAGTTTGGCAAATTCTTTGTCCATACATACCCCGCTTGAAGTTGCGCCTGCACTTGTGCAAGGTATTTGATTAAAATCAAGCACCGCCCTTAAACTTCCATCTTCACCCACACCGCCATGGCAACAATTAAGCACGCAATCAATACTTTCAATCAACTTTAACTTTTTGCCACAAACTTTGTACAAGCCCTTATTAAATATTGCTACTTTTACGCTCTTTTTAAGCAATTGTTCCTTATCAATATAGTCTGCGGGCGTGGTTTTGGTGGTGACATAAATATCGTTATCTTTCGAGCAATACAAAAGCGTAATTTTATATTTATCCTTTAGCGTGTTATATGTTTGTAGGGCGGTCACAATGGACACATCATGTTCAACACTTGCTCCGCCAAAAATAATATGTAATCTTTTCATAATTGTATATATGCAAAAATTTTAAAAACTATGAAAATTAAATCTTAAAATATGTTTAAATTCTTTAGATTTTACAAAAGTAACTTCAAACATAGTTAAAAGCATATATAAAAACATGATTTTCCTATACAATACCCACGCAATTGAGTATGAATATTCTTTCAACAATCATCCCATCACTATTTTACTTCTACACGGTTGGGGCGGAAATAAGGATAGTTTTGCCAAAATTAAAAAAATATTTAAATCTCGCTACAACATTCTAAGCGTATCCCTACCACCTTACGATGACACCATTTCCACACTTGATATGTACGATTATAGGGAAATTGTATTGACCTTGCTTAAGTCATTAAACATCACCAATATTTATATAATATGTCACAGTTTTGGGCTTAGGGTTAGTTTGATGCTTGCTACTGTGATTGATATTAAAAAGATTGTAATCGCTGGTGGGGCGGGAATTAAACTTAAACCAAACTTTTTTAAAAAACTAACCAACAATTTTCACTCACTACTTCTAAAACGACACCCTGAGTTTTTTAAAAAATTTGCGTCCAACGACTATTTAAATTTATCCAACACAAATCGCCAAACTTTTAAAAACATTGTCAACAAAGATTTAACCAATTATATTAACTTACTTAAGTGTCCCGCCTTTTTGTTTTGGGGAACCAACGACACCGCAACACCGATTAAGATGTTTAAAATTTTTAAAAAACTAAAACCTGACATTGAATACAAAATCATAAAACGTGGAACTCACTTTTGCTATCTATCGCATAGTGAATTGTTTGTTGAGTGTTGTGATAAATTTTTAAATTGTTAAAAGGAGATATATGGTTAGCACAATTGCAATTATTTTTCAAATTGTTTATTTTGTATGTTGTATGCACTATTTTCAATGGAAAGGATATTACAAATCACGATATTTAAAATATTTATTTAAAAATAAATTAATAATTATTTTAAATTTAATTTTAATTGTTCAAATATTGTTAAATTTGCTTAAAATAAGCAATAATTTAAATATTTTTAATTTAATTTTATTTATTTTAAATATTTTAATATTGTTTTTATTTTTAATTAAAAAGAAGAAAATTAAATTTATTTTCACACCAAGAGTGTTTAGATTATTTGTTTTAAATTTGATTACATCCATCCCCTTTTGGTTTGCCAACAAATATCTACTATTTATATTTTGCCTAATTTGCCCGTTGTGGTTAATGCTGGTTGACACGATAGATGTATATAAATATAAACTAAACAATAAACTTTTAAACAACGCAATCTTAAAACTTGAAAGCAATAAAAATCTAATCACTATTGGCATTACTGGAAGCAACGGTAAAACTTCGGTAAAAGAAATTTTGAACAATTTGTTAAGCACAAAATATCAAGTAATTACAACGCAAAAAAATCAAAACACAACCAAAGGTGCAATCATTGCAATTAACAACTTTTTAACCCCACAAACGCAAATTTTTATATGCGAAATGGGTGCACGAAAAGTGGGCGATATTAAGCAAATTTGCAATCTCATTAACCCAAGCAAAGCAATCATCACCAGCGTAAGCCAGCAACACCTTGAAACATTTAAAACCGAGCAAAATGTATATTTAACCAAAAAAGAACTACCCGATTACATAAAGGATAATTATTGTACATACAATATTGACAACACTTTGGTCAAACAAATGTATGATGAAAAGGTTGGAGAAAAAAGCGAAGTTTCGATTAGCACCAAATGTAAACTACACGCAACCAATATTCATATTGCAAATTATATCACATATTTTGACATCCATTACGACAACAATGTGTACCCTTGCCACACTAAATTGCTTGGCGAACATAATGTAACAAATATATTGCTTGCCCTAGACCTTGCCTTACACCTTAAAGTTGACATTAACCAAGCAATCCAAACCATAATTAATTTATCCCCTACTCCACACAGATTGGAATATATCAAATCACACATCGATATCATTGATGATAGTTACAATTGTAGCATTGATAGTGCTCGCCAAGCATTAAAAGTGTTAAATCAAATCAACAAATCAAAAGTAGTTTGCACTCCCGGAATTATTGAAGGCGGTAAAAAACAATTTGACTTAAATCAAAATTTATCTTCAATGCTTTCCCAAGTAGCAGACATAGTAATCATTGTAGGTAAAACCAATCGTAAAGCCCTTGTTAGCAAATTAAATAATTTTGAGCAATTTTATGTAACCACAAATAATTTGTATAGTAAGATTACAAAATCAAAACAGTACATCAAAGTAGGCGAACAAAATATTAAAAAAATAAACATCGCCAATGTGTTACCATCAACAAAAAAGCGTGCCTACATTGTAAACACGCTAAATGTTGCAAAGCAATTATTTACTAAATTGCTTAATAAAAATCATGTATTACTATTGCTAAACGACTTGCCAGACGAGTACAATTAACGACCAAAAACAATTTAATATATTTTATTTGATTTTATTATTATTTAATTTAAATTTATTTCATTTTATTTTAATATTTGCTTTGTTAATTAAACATTTTTACCATTTCCAAGCAATCGCTTTTGTCTTTATAATACTCTTTTCTAACACGGCGCAAAGTGTAGCCCAACTTTTCATACAAAGTTTTAGCGGTAAAGTTGTTAACGCTTACTTCAAGACTAACATTCATTTGGCTTCGTTTTGCCAAGTTTTCAATATACGAAATAAGTTTACTACCAACGCCGTGGTTGCGGAAGTTTTTATCCACCACCACACGACTTATATTATACTCATCAATATCATTTTCCGCCACCACAAAGCCAATTACTTGTTGTTCTATTTCAGCTACATATATACGGTTAGATTTGCTAAATAGTATACTTTCCAACATATTATTATCCCACGATGAAGTAAAATTACTTTTGTCAAGTTCGCTAATCGCTTTAATATCCCACATTTCCGCTTCACGAATTATTAAATTAGAGTTTGCAATCTTGTCATTTTCGGCTTGCGATAATTGATAATAAATAGGCGTTAAGTCGTAACTATTGCTATTTAAAAATGCTTGCACAAACGCTTGATTGTCAAATTCTACACAAATTGAAGGCTGATAGTTGTGTGAATTAGTGTAAAATGCAACTTGATTATTATCGCTTACAGCCATTAATTCATCCTTTGTTAAGTTGCGCTCATAAATATTAATTTTATTATTTTCGACCTTGCCAACAAAGTAACTATTTAAACTGCCCTCAATAGCAACTGCCGACACATCTAATCCCGCATTTTTAACAATTTGATATAACAACTCTAAATTGCTAATCGCTCTAACTGGCTTATTAAACACATCTTTAAACGCCTTGATTGTGGCAATACCTACACGAATGCCAGTAAATGAGCCCGGACCTATAACCACGCCAAATTCGTCAATATCTTTTAGTTGCACATTTGCCTTAACCAACAATTCTTCAAGTTTTGGCAACAACACTTCGTTATGTTTTTTTACCATACGCTCGTTGCATGCAAAAATCTCGCCATTCTTGTATAGCACTATCACCAATTCTTCATTTGCGGTATTAATTAATAAGTAATTCATAATTCTCCTACTTAGTTATTTCAAACACTCTATCTTCGCCCAACAATGTAATATCAACCTTGATGCAATCGCTTGGCAAAAGTTCGGCAATATTTTGCGACCATTCAATAAATGTAATCCCTTCACGGCTGGAAATCACTTCATCAAAGCCACACTCAATTGCCTCGGGCGTATTGATGCGATATGCGTCAAAATGGTTAAGCGTAATACCGTTTGCCTCATAAGTTTTAAGCACGGCAAAAGTAGGGCTGTTAATCACCCCTTGCACGCCTAGATATTTAAACACAAATTGTGTAAAAGTGGTTTTACCTGCACCCAAATCTCCGCTTAAAAGCACAACATCGCCAATATGTAAGTCCTTGCCAAAATCTTGCGCCAAGGCATTTGTTTCATCAATACTTTTTACAATAACTTTCATAGTTATATTGTAATTTAATTGGAGCAAATTGTCAATAGTTTGATTTAATTCTGCATATTCTCATTTTAATTGCAACAGTTTTTATTTTAGAACTATATAAGTTTAATACTTCTAGTTCTTTCTTTTT
>JAFULP010000064.1 GCA_017473285.1 Clostridia bacterium | reverse complement strand
GTGATGTCCCGCCTTGTAAAGTTCTACTTGTGGCAAAGTATTCATACTCACTAAATATGCTTCACCATCCATTTCCAAATCGCCTGTAAATATAAAATGTTTATCGCCTTGATTAATCATTGTGCATACAGAATAATCATTTTCAGTACCCGCTTTATTTGTATAATAATAGCTATTTAGCACTTGCAAACTAATATCATTGGTTTCATCAAGCACAATTTCGCCGTTTGTATAATTTTCAACCACTTCATCTGCTGTAAAGTGTGTTGGATTTTGTCCGATTTTACTTCCCTTGGTTAATGTCGTATTTAATTCATCTTGTAATTCACGATTAAAGTTTGCATATAAGGTTGTTGTAGATGTAGTTGTTGCACTATACGAAGTTATACCCAATTTTGACACATTATTAGTTCCAGACGCATCTTGGTCGATATATGTTGTTGGAGTTTTTTGGTTAGTAGCAGAAAATGTAATTATTGTTTCACATTCATATAGGTCAAAAATACTGTCCACCTTAGTAGTCGTTGCAAAACCAGCATAATGGTCTTGGTGGGCGTGGGTTATAATTACATATTCAAGCACACCATCAGTAACATATTGATTTAAATAATTGCTAACCGTTGGAACGCTATTTGATTTTGAACCACAATCTATCAAAATATCAATATTTTCGCCCACTTTTATGTATGTACAATCGCCAGTATATTTATTTCCAAGTTCCAAAAAATGTACCGCAACTGCACCTGCTTCAGCCGTTTGAACTCCTGTGGCAACCGCAACTGTATTTTCACTATCATTTAATGAATAATACACACTATCTGTAACAACCAATTCTTCGTGATGTGGAAGTGTGATATATGAAAGCCCGCCAACACCCGCAATCACACCAACACAAAACATTATTATTGATAAAAATATTACTAATGCTTTATTTTTCATACTATCTCCTTTTAATCAACATTAATATCAGGCTCTTGACCTTCTACAAATGTAATCAATCTTATGCGCTCAACGGTAAATATTTTGCCATACTTAATGTCGTCCACTTTATAAATTATGTAATATGTACCAATTTCGTCAGCAGTAAAACTACCGTCTTCATTTTGCTTTAAATCTGTTTCGATAGTTACTTTGTTAGATATATCTCTGCCAAACGAAACAACTTTTACACCTTCGTCATAATAACTATTTCTAGTATTTATTTCTTCACCTTCAGTTCTAAGTGTTAATGTTATTTCTTCATTGCCTACAATTTTAAAGCAATCATCACGAGAAACAATCCAGCACGCACCAACACCAATCGCCCCACCAATAATAGTAACTAATAAAATAATCAAAATTGCTTTAAAGCCCAAACTGCTTTTACGCCTTCTTGAGCGTTTTGATACGGTTATTGAAATATCATCCGTAACATTTACCTTTTTACTGCTTGAACGAGTGGCTTTGCCCCCTTGCCTATTTTCAGGAGCGTCCCAGCCCCAATTAATCTTTGCTTTTGTCTTTGTCTTTTTAGCATCTTTCGCCATATTAATCTCCTTTCATGTCTATTTTAACATACAATAATTGATTTTTCCTAGCAAATTTTATAAATTTGATTAATCAATTTAAGCATTTTACCCTTTCGACAAAATATGATTATTTTTAATTTATTCTTTAGTTGCTATTTTTTGAATATATTGTTATAATGTAATTAATTATTAAGGAGAAATTTATGAATAAAATAATTATAACCGCCGAAGATACTTGTGATTTAACACCTGAACTTCGCAAGCAATACAATATTAGAACTATAGGGATGAACCTAACTGTTGACGGCGTTGAATACAATAGTTTAACCAAGCCAATATCCAGTGACGAGTTTTATAAAGCTATGAAGGAAGACAAAAAGGTTAGCACTAGCCTTGTTAATGAATATGACGCTAAACAATTTTTGGAAAAAATTTTAAAGGAAGGTTACGACATTGTACATATTGGTTTTAGCCGAAACTTAAGCGGAACATACAATAATGTATTAAACGCTAGCGAACAATTAAAGCAAACTTATGGCGACCGTATTCGTGTGGTTGACAGTTTAACCGCTTGTATTGGTCAAGGACTTGCAGCAATAATCACAAGTGAATATAATGATGGAACTAAATCTTTAGACGAAGTTGCAAGTTATGCTAAAGAAATTAGCACCCATGTATCACACGTATTTATTGTTGACCACTTAAAATATTTGGCACGCACAGGCCGGATTAGCAAATTAACAGCGGGCATTGGCACACTTCTTCAAATCAAACCTGTACTTCACGCCGACGATGAAGGCAGATTAACCAACATTCAAAAAGTTATCAGCCGAAAAAAATCTATACAAGTTTTGGCAGACAAAACAATCGCTAGTAAAAACAATCTTTCGGACAAAATATTTATAGCCCACGCAAATTGTTTTGACGACGCAATAGCCCTTGCCAACATTATTGAAAAAGGCCTTAATATCAAACCTATCATTGTAGATATGAGTGTTATTATTGGTTGCCACACTGGTCCTGGGGCATTAGCAGTATTCTTTACATCCGACCAAAGACAATAAAAATTAATTACAAATAAATAATATTATTAAAAAATAAAAAGCATAAATTAAATATGCTTTTTTATTTTATAAATATTAAATAATTATTCAAATATAAAATTGATATTGTTTTGGTGCTTATTTATAGATATGTAGTAATATTATTTATATTTTTATTTAATTAAATTTAATTTTAAAATTATTTAATTATTTTTATTTTAAATAATTTATTTTTAATATTTTATATTAATTTATTTTAATGTGTTTTTAAATTCATTGCATCGCAACTTTGATTCTTGTGCCACTTGCAACGCTTGTGCATTTTCACCAACACCCATAATGCGTGCAATTTCAAAATATAATTCTCTGTCTTTGATTTGAGTTAATTTGGTATGCGTAGAATTATCGCTATATTTTTCCACCTTGAAGTTTGTATCCGCCATTGATACAAGTTGTGGCAAATGCGATATCGTAATAACTTGTTTAAATCTTGACAATTTTGCCAAACACTCCGCAACAACACTCGCCATTTTACCGCTTAATCCAGTGTCAATTTCGTCAAATATCAATGTACCAATTTCATCCAAGTCAGCAACCACAATTTTGTACGCCAACATAAACCTGCTCAACTCACCACCTGAAGCCACCTTTGCTAAAGGTTTACATTCAAAGCCAATGTTTGCCGAAAACATAAATTCCACACTATCTTGACCCTTGCGTGTATATTGTTCGGGACGCTTATCAAGTTTGATTTGCACACTAGCATTTGGCATACCTAAAAGGGCAATTTCCTTTTGAATTTTGCTTGCAAAGTCAATTGAATTTTTAGTTCTTATTTGAGTTATTTGATTTTGCACACTTTGAATTTCAGTTAATAAGTCTTCTTGTTTTTTCAATAATTCCCCATGCTTACTTTCGCTATTAATTAGATTATCTAGTTTATTGCTAATATCGTGATAATATTTAATTAAACCGTTATAATCTCCGCCATATTTTCTAAACAAATCTTTAATATAATCCGCACGCTCATCCAGTTGTTGAAGTTTGCCCGCATCAAAACTTTCACTTGATAAATAATCTTTAATGGTTTTTGCCACATCATCCAATTCAACCGCAACACTCTCCAATCTTGCACTTAAATTAAGATATTTATCGCCAAATTCTTGCAAGGTTGCCACTTGTTTAGAAGCTTCGTTTACCAAATCTGTAGCAGGAGTTATATACGAATTTTCCGCCAAACATTTATAACTTTCTTGCAAATGCTCAACAATTTTTTCATATGCTTTCATTTCCTTAATCTGTTGCAATATATCTTCATATTCACCTTGTTTAACACCTGCCTTGTCAATCTCATTAATTTGATAAGTATATAGGTCTATTAAGTTTTGCTTTTGCTCAAGGTTCCCACCCAAGCCGTTTAAATCACTATTTACTTGCTGTAAATCATCAATCAATGCATTTAAGTTATCCAAATACGGCTCAATTTCGCCTTTAGAAAACAAGTCTAAAATATCCAATTGATAGTCATTATTCATAAGCGATTGATGTTCGTGCTGACCATGAATATCAATAAGACGGGAACTAACCTTCTTTAAAATAGTGGTATTTACATTTTCACCATTAATTTTACACACCGTTTTGCCATTTTCGTAATATTCTCTTGTTATTACCAAATCATTATCAAGATTTACGCCCGTTAGTTCTTGAATATATACCTTTACAGCACTATCTAAATCGTCAAAAAAGGCATCGACACGCATAATGTCGGTACCTTCACGAAGCAATGTTTTGTCAAGCCTATCGCCAAACACAAAACCCATAGCATTAAGCATAATGCTTTTACCTGAGCCTGTTTCACCGCTTATAACATTTAATTGCTTATCAAAAGTTATATCTAAACTATCTATCAAAGCCACATTTTTAATTTTTAAATTAACTAACATAATTTATGTCCTTTGCATACAGTTAATGAAGTTAAATCGTTTGATTTGACTCCTTAGTTTCTGAAACCCCTACTAGATATAATCCCTTATTAAATCCACCTAATTGCTTAAACCTATTCATGCTCACTTTATTTACTTGAGCAAAACTAAGTTTATGTGCCTCAACTAATTGCTTAAATGAATTAAACATATCAACTAATTGATCTCTTATTGCTTCGGTTTTCATACTTTGCAATTCTTCAAATTTTTGTAATAAATCCATTCTTGCGTCGGCTAGTTTTTGCCATTGCGGTATAAAACTTTTATACCACTCCATAGGACCAGTTTGATTAATGTTTAAAGCATTAATGTTAACTTTATTATAAATCATTAAAGTTTTTATAACTTCCAACATATCAGCATAGTGAGCATAAAGGTGAGGCTCTTTGTCAATTTGCAAAGTTTCCTTATATTCCTGCAAAAACAAGCAATATAATTTAACCTTATATTCATCTCCCCTTATTTGTTCACTTTTAGTTCTATAGCCACTTGCTTTCAACGAGTCAACAACGCCGTTGCGAACTAACTTATTACATAATTTCATTATACCATTTTCTCTCTTATTAATTTTTCAATTTCATCGGCCAATTCAGGTGTGTTACGCAAATATGCTATTACATTGTCACGACCTTGACCAACCTTATTTCCATTGTAACTAAACCAAGAACCGCTTTTTTCAATAATATTAAATTCAAGTGCCATATCTAGCAAGCAACCAAGCATCGAAATTCCTTCGCCGTACATAATATCAAATTCGGCTTGTTTAAATGGTGGAGCGACCTTATTTTTTACCACTTTTACACGGGTACGGCTACCTACCATATCTTGACCACTTTTTAAAGTTTCAACTTTTCTAACATCCAGTCTTACGCTTGAATAGAACTTTAAAGCCTTACCACCCGGAGTTGTTTCAGGTGAACCGAACATAACGCCAACTTTTTCACGCAATTGGTTAATAAATATAACCAAAGTGTTGCTTTTTGATATACCCGAAGTTAATTTTCTTAATGCTTGACTCATAAGTCTTGCTTGAAGACCTATAAAACTATCGCCCATTTCACCGTCAATTTCAGCCTTTGGTGTAAGTGCGGCAACCGAGTCAACAACAACGATATCAACACCGCCACTGCGCACCAATTGTTCAGTAATTTCAAGCGCTTGTTCGCCAGTGTCTGGTTGAGATACATACAAATTGTTAATATCGACGCCCAATTTGCTAGCATAATTAGGGTCAAGAGCATGCTCAGCATCAATAAATGCAGCCACACCGCCCAATTTTTGCGCTTCAGCAATAACATGTAGTGCCACAGTTGTTTTACCCGAAGATTCAGGACCATATATTTCAATAATTCTTCCTCTAGGCAAACCACCCACGCCTAACGCATAATCAAGTGTTAAGCATCCTGTAGAAATCACCTCAATATCTGTTCTTGCCTCTTCATCCATTTTGATAATAGAACCTTTACCAAATTGCTTTTCGATTTGCAATATTACTTGGTTAAGGACTTTTTGTTTTTCTTCTCTATCCATTTTATTTCCTTTTAATTTAAGTTAATTTTAAGCAAAAAATCAAACAAATATACTTGTTATTTGGTAGAAATTACTTGCTTGTTCTTTGCAAAATAGTTTACCCCAGAAATAACAGTTAATACTGTTGAAATACCAATCAATACATAACATACAATTTGGAAAGCAAGTAGACCAGCACCACCTACGCTTGTGCATTGCTCAAAGAATGCAAGCAAAATGCATAGTGGCATTGTCCAGCACTGAACCATAGTTTTTGCCTTGCCCCAGATATCCGCAGCAAGCACAATACCTTTGGTACAAGCAATCAATCTAAATGCGTCTACAATAAGTTCTCTGCTCATAATGATGGTAACCACTATCACGCCCCATGGGTTAGGTATAGTTCCGTCAATAGCAATCATAAACAACACGCTTGCCACTAATAGTTTATCGGCTATAGGGTCTAAAAACTTACCAAAATCAGTTACTAGATTATATTTACGGGCAATATAACCATCTAAAAAGTCGGTAAGCGCAGCAATTACAAATAATGCTAATGCTACAATTTTTCCGTACGGAATTGCGTCAACCATGTAAAACACCATAACTAATGGTATCATTATTACACGCAAAATTGTTAATTTGTTAGGTAGATTCATTAAATCCCCTCCTTTTATATTTATATCATAACATAATAACCCAATTTTTTACAAACAATTTGAGCAAATTGATAAGAATTTAATTTATCAAACACTTCAAACATCCAAAATTTCACATATCAAAGTTAACTAACCTCATCACAAAAACATTATCGCTTATTTGCAACAACCTATATCTTTTATTAATTACCCAAATCACTCTCAATGAAAAAATCTATATAATAGCCATAAATTTACTTTAATTGTATCAAGTTTACAGCAAAATTTTTAAAAGTGTCTATTTTTAAATATATCTAAAAATAAGGCAATTATTGGCACAATTTGAGCAAATCATTTGACAGGTGTCTATTTTTCATATATACTAGTTATGTAAACTTTTAAACATTATTATAAATAAAGGAGAAAGTATGGCAAAAGTTGGTATTGTAACGGATAATAGTTGCGGATTAACTGCCCAAGAAGCACAAAAATTAAATATCAAAATGGGATATATTCCATTTTTGATTAATGGAGAAGAATATAGTGAAGATAAAAATTTAACACAAGAATTGTTTTATGAAAAATTAAATAGTTCTGCAAGTGTGTCAACTTCACAACCTAATCAAGAAGTAATAAAAAGTATATGGAACGAAGCGTTAAAGGAATATGATGAAATTGTGTATATTCCTTTATCTAGCGGATTAAGTTCCACTTATCAATCGTCTGAGTTTTCAAGCTTAGAATACAATGGCAAAGTACAAGTGATTAATAATAAGCGTGTTTCAGTTACGCTTAAGTTGGCGGTATTAGAAGCGTTAGAACTTGCCAAGCAAGGAAAATCTGCTAAGGAAATTAAGCAAATTTTGGAAAACAATGCTTTAAATGCAACAATATACATTATGGTTCCTACGCTTAAATATCTTAAAAAGGGTGGCCGTGTTACTCCTGCCGCTGCTGCAATTGGCTCGTTGCTTAATATTAAACCAGTATTACAAATTCAAGGTGACAAACTTGATGCTTATGCAAAAGTTTTAACAATTAAACAAGCAAAATCAAAAATGATTAATGCAATCAAAAAAGATATTGAAACAAGATTTATAAACAAAAAACCTAACCAAACAATAGTAATCTCTCTTGCACATTCTTGCCTTGACTTGAAAGATTTTAATGAATTTAAGCAAGAAGTAGAATATGAATTTAATGGATATCCTATTATGTTTAGTGACCCATTGCCACTTAGCATCGCTTGTCACACTGGTCCTGGAGCAATAGGATTAACTTGTTGCTTGGTTGATAATAAAGTAGTAAACAATTATTAACAAATAAAACTCTAACAAAATACTTGTTAGAGTTTTTTGTTTTAATCATATATCAAAATTAAATTTTTACATCTTCCTATTATATATGCGCACGCATGCGT
>JAFULP010000063.1 GCA_017473285.1 Clostridia bacterium | reverse complement strand
TTGAAAATATATTGTTAAAACTTATTCAAAATGCTGACTATGATATATCTAAAGCGGAGCGTGGAATTATATATATTGATGAGATTGATAAGATTGCACGCAAAAGTCAAAATGTATCAATTACTCGTGATGTGTCGGGCGAAGGTGTGCAACAAGCATTGTTAAAAATATTGGAAGGCACCATTGCAAGCGTTCCGCCACAAGGTGGACGCAAACATCCTCAACAAGAAAACATCAAGATTGATACAACAAATATACTATTTATTTGTGGTGGTGCGTTTGTTGGGCTGGATAAGATTATTAGTGAGCGCAACGGAAGTGCTGGGCTTGGCTTTGGTGCGGATGTTAGCGTGCGTAGCATTAAAAACACTCAAAACAATGTTAAGGGTATTCAACCACACGACTTGATTAAGTATGGTATGATACCAGAGTTTGTTGGCCGTATACCAGTTGTGGTGGGCTTGGAAGCTTTGGACGAAAAATCGCTTGAAAAGATACTAACCAAGCCTAAAAATGCTATTACTAAGCAATATATTCAACTATTTAAAATGGATGGCATCGAACTTAAGTTTGAACCATCGGCTATCAAAGCGGTGGCTAAAAAGGCGATTGAGTTAAAAACTGGTGCAAGAGGCTTGCGCACAATACTTGAAGAGCGTATGCTTGATGTGATGTATACTAGCCACTTTGATGATAATATTGAAAAAATTATTATTGATGAAAACTATATTTTAGGCAATGATAAACCGATTATTATCAAGGCTAACAAGCAAGTGTCGTAATGATTATCTATCCGTGTTAGAAATATAAAACCTACCCGCATTATTGGGTGGGTTTTTTTGTAGCCATAAACATAGTGTATTGTTTAGTTTTATGAAAATTTAGATTAAGTATTGAATATATTTAAGTATGGAATTTAAAGATAATATAAAACAACTTAAAACTAAATATTTTGATGCACTTAAGATATTGTATAATGATAAATTTATTAGATTAAAAATGATAAGTAGGCGAATACTATATTATAACCTAAACGAAACAAATTTAGGATTTAGCATTTGCTTGCTTAACGGGTTTAGCAACAAAGCGATTAGTAAACTTGTTAACACCAACGCAACTAAAGCCATAGAGCATATGCGTATGCGTGGAGTGGCTTGCATTTATACTGCAATGGCAATAAATTTGTTGCTGGAAAATTGTGGAGTGATGGGCAAAAATAATGAGATTGCAATTGCTGAGCTGGTGGAAATTAGAGAGCAGTTGTTTGATATGGGCGAACAATCAATATTAAACTCAAACACTTTGGCAACACAAAACAACTTGCCACTGTATAATAATGGCGAGTTTGATATTGAAGACTACAAACACAACTAACTATTGATATTAAAACTGGTTTAGGCTAGCAACTAAACCTTATAATTAAATAAATTATTGTAAAAAACGACATATTTTTGACGGCGTGTGTGTTTTTTGCTTTTAATTAATTTGACTATAAAGTTAAATAAGTGCTATCATATAATTATGAGAGTGTTATATATAGATGTCAAAAGTGATATGCAAACTTGCCTTATGGCTGTGGCGCAACTGGAAATTGAAATTGATGCGTGCAAATTAGGTGGATTTAGGGCGTTAAAGGTTATTCATGGTTACGGTAGCCATGGAGTAGGCGGGGAGATAAAAAAGGAAATTCATAAGCGATTAAAACAAATGAAGTCACAAAAGTTAATTAAAGAATTTATACCATGCGAACAATGGACTCCGAGTAATCCAAAGCGCAAAATGGCAATTGAGTGCTGTGATGAGTTGCTGGCGGATAGTGACTTGCGCATACTAAATAGTGGGGTTACAATAGTATTGATTTAAGCAATATTTTAAAATATTATCAATTTGATTTTGTTTTTTAGTTTGATTTAGGTATAATAAATATTAGGAGATAGTTATGAAAAAAGAAAGAGTAAGAACCAAAGGTGGTTTTAAGGGGTTTGGTGTATTTATATTGGGCTGGTTTGTTGGCTTTTTGTGCACAATCCTTATTCTTGCGGGTGTTGGCTACTGGGCGTATACATCGCTAAGTGTGAAGAAGATTGAAAAATGGACTAAAACGGACATAACCAATAACGAAGGCATAGAAGCTTTGACCATTAAAAAGGCGGTAGGGATTGTGCAAGGCATTACCAGCAACGACCCAGATGCGTACACCATTGCAAAGTTGGAAGAAGATTTTGGTGTAAAATTATTGGACGATACATTGTACGGTATAAGTTTGGAAACATTAAAAAATTCACCTATAAAAAACTTGAAGCAAGCATTTGACGACACAATTGATACGGCAACTTTTAACAATATATTAAGTTTTATGGAAGTGGATGAAAGTGAGTTGGGGTTACTAAATACGGTGCTTGATAGTGAAGTTACCTATTATGTAAACAACGGTAAACTTTATACAAACGACACTCATACCACTGAAGTTGATTTTAATTATACTATTGAAGGCGATACTGTTAAGTTTTCAAACGGTTCGCACACTATTGCATCGGGCAAAATTACGCCACGATTAAGCGACTTACCGCTAAAAACCGCAATGGCTTCAATGTCGAATGTAACTGAGGACTTGAAAATATATGAAGTGTTGGGCTATACTCGTGAAGGCGAGGAAGGTAATTATACTTACAAAGACGGCGAAACCACAATTACTGGAATTATGAACACCTTGGCGGGCTACACTGTGGGCGATTTGTCGGACAATGAAACTTTTAATGGGCTTTATGTTTATGAAGTGATGGGATACTACTATAACGAAGGCGACGGCAAATATTATCAAAACTATGACGGAACAACTTATACTAACGAAGTTACTGGAGTGTTGAAAAATTTAGTTCCAAGCACAGTGGGCAACTTAACTACAACTATTAATTCATTAACATTAGGTCAAGCGCTAGATGTGGATGAAAGTTCTGCTACGGGCGTGGTTAAGGCACTATACAATACAAAAATTACTGAGTTAAACACTGAAATTAACAATTTACAAGTTTACAAAGTGATGGGCTATTACTACAATGAAAGTGATAGTAAGTATTATCAAAATTATGACGGAACAACTTATACTAACGAAGTTACTGGCATTATGAAGGCAATTGCGGGCACAAAGGTTAATGATTTATCTAATACAATTGATAATTTAAAGGCGGTGGATGTGTTTGATAAAAATACTACAACTGTTTTAAAGTTATTTAGCGACACTGAGTTGCAAACTTTAACAGTTATGGATATGCCAAACGCTGTGGTGGACAAAATTAATGATGATACCACCACTATAAGAGTATTGCTAGATGCGGGAGTGATTGTTTTAGATAATGGGATTGTTGTGTCGGATACTGTAAAAAATATGACAATTTCTCAACTAATTCAAGTTGCATCGCAAATGCCATAGTAAAAAACAAAGGGATAGAGTAAATCTTTATCCTTTTTTTGTTGGTTTGGATTAAAATGTTGGAAAAATTTTAGATGTGAGATTTGATTAGGAATTGGGTTTTGAATAGTATTTATGTTTAAATTGTGGGGTTTTGGGGCTCAAAATGTATGAAATCTAGTCAAAAAAGATAAAAAACTGTAATAAAATGAAAAAAAATTTAAAATTTTTAAAAAAAGTTTGAAAAAAGTGTTGACATAATTTTGAATGTGTGGTATATTAACAATGCAATCGCCAAGGAAGGGGGTTGCAAGTACAATATATCTTAATATTACTTAGGTAAGGAAAAGAAAATATAAGTTCTTTTCAATTCCAAAAGTTCAAGACAACGTAAACAAAACGAAATTAACATTTGCCAAGCAAATGAGTTAAGATTAAACATTAGAGTTTGATCCTGGCTCAGGACAAACGCTGGCGGCGTGCATAAAA
This sequence comes from Clostridia bacterium, assembly GCA_017473285.1. Taxonomy (GTDB): domain Bacteria; phylum Bacillota; class Clostridia; order Christensenellales; family UBA1242; genus Onthoplasma. The sequence goes on along the minus strand of JAFULP010000063.1, from coordinate 1,207 downwards.
CATGCAAGTCGAACGGAGGATAAGTGTTCCACTGAGTAATCACATGATGGTTACTGAGTGGAATACTTACCCTTAGTGGCGGACGGGTGAGTAACGCGTGAGTAATCTGGCTCTATCTGGGGGACAACAGTTGGAAACGACTGCTAATACCGCATAAGACCACAGATACGAAGGTATCAGAGGTAAAAGATTTATCGGATAGAGATGAGCTTGCGTTTCATTAGCTAGTTGGTGAGGTAAAGGCCCACCAAGGCGACGATGGATAGCCGATCTGAGAGGATGACCGGCCACACTGGAACTGAGAAACGGTCCAGACTCCTACGGGAGGCAGCAGTTAGGAATATTGGGCAATGGAGGAAACTCTGACCCAGCAACGCCGCGTGAAGGAAGAAGGTTTTCGGATTGTAAACTTCTGTAATAGAGGAAGAAGAAAGTGACGGTACTCTATTAGAAAGCTACGGCAAACTACGTGCCAGCAGCCGCGGTAAGACGTAGGTAGCAAGCGTTGTCCGGAATAACTGGGCGTAAAGGGAGCGTAGGCGGTTATGTAAGTCTAATGTGAAAGTTTGTGGCTTAACCATAAAAGTGCATTGGATACTGTATGACTGGAGTACGGAAGAGGTATACGGAATTACTAGTGTAGCGGTGGAATGCGTAGATATTAGTAGGAAGACCGGAGGCGAAGGCGGTATACTTATCGCGTTAGCTACGACCCTGACTTTGTCGATAAAGCCATAGTCTAGTATACATAGATTAGGGCGTGGACTACCAGGGTATCTAATCATGTTTGCTCCCCACGCTTTCGAGCCTCAGTGTCAGTTGCAGTCCAGTAAACCGCCTTCGCCTCCGGTGTTCTTCCTAATATCTACGCATTTCACCGCTACACTAGAAATTCCGTTTACCCCTCCTGCACTCTAGTTGACCAGTATTAAATGCAATTCCTGAGTTGAGCCCAGGGCTTTCACATTTAACTTAACCAACCACCTACGCTCCCTTTACGCACAGTTATTCCGGACAACGCTCGCCACCTACGTATTACAGCTGCTGCTGGCACTTAGTTAGCCGTGGCTTTCTCCTATGGTACCGTCACTTTCTTCTTCCCATAGATCAGAAGTTTACAATCCGAAAACCTTCTTCCTTCACGCGGCGTTGCTGGGTCAGAGTTGCCTCCATTGCCCAATATTCCCCACTGCTGCCTCCCGTAGGA
>JAFULP010000062.1 GCA_017473285.1 Clostridia bacterium | reverse complement strand
TATTAAACCCTATCCGTGAGCGAAGTTTAACCAAAGCAGCGCTTGAAACCATTGCTATTATTGCCTACAAGCAACCTATTACTAGGGCAGAAATTGAGCAAATAAGGGGCGTAAATTGTGACTATGCGGTGCAATTGCTTCAAAATAACAACCTTATTGAAGTGGTGGGGCGTAAGGATGCCGTTGGTAAGCCATTATTGTTTGGCACAACTGATACATTTTTAAAGCGCTTTGAACTTGAAAGTTTGGACGCATTGCCAAACCACAAAGAGTTGCTTGACCGTATTAGAGTTATCCATAACGAAGGTGATAGTTTGTATCGTGAATTTAGCATACCAGATGACGATGAAGAAGGTCAAAATGATGAAAATGCAACTAATGATGCAACTTCTAACCTTGAAAACACTGAAAATATGCGTGAAGATGGCATTGAAGACGCAATTGATGAAATGGTAGAGCCAAATGCCAATAAAACACAAAGTAAAAAGGTGGTTAAAGATGCAGTAAGTGTTGATAACGCTGAAATGGGAGTTGCAAATGAAGTTGTGGCACAAGCCAAGGAAACCAAATCAAAACCTAAGACTAAAAAATCAAAACCAAGTGTTGAAAGTGTAGAAATTGACAATAAACCAGTTGTTGAAAGCGTGGAAATTGATAGCGAACCAGTTGTTGAAACCGCTAAAGATGATAATAATCTAAGTATAACAGAAAGTTTTGGCGCAGATTTGGGCGTAGAGCAACCTAAAAAAGTGAAGGCTAAAAAATTGTCGGAAACAACTACTGAACCTATAGTAGAAAAATCTAGAGTGACAACAAATAGCGAAAATGTGGCGGAAGAAAAGGTTAATATCGGTAAAAGTGCTCCAGCGTTTAAAAATGAAGACAATATTAAAACTAGCGAGCCAGTGTTAAAAAACAACGATGCCGATAAGGTTAATGACACGATAGGTGAGCCACCTGTTAAACTTAGTTGGAAGGATAAAATGCGTGCTAAAATGAGCGAAAATGCGGGGCACTATGAAAACTTGCAAGACTATGTAGAAAATAAAAACACAAAACAAGATAAATAATTGAAATTGCATCAAGAGATAATAAAAATATAATTTACTTATAATTGTTGCTTGCATTTTAAATTGGCAAATTAAGTTAATTGCTGGCGGACACTTCGTCTGCCGTCCGCATAGGACAAAAATGTGCGTAAGCACAAGTTTAGACTAAAAAGGAAAACAAAATGGGAATATTTGGAAATTTTTTTAAAAAGATTAAGTATGTATTTACTAAAAACGAACTAAATGATGACTTTTATGACGAATTGGAGCAAACCTTAATTAGTTCGGATATGGGGGTGACAACTAGCGAAGAAATTATTGAGGAATTTAAAGATACCGTTAAAAAACGCATGATTAAAGATGTTGAAAATGCACAAAAAGTGTTACGTGAAATATTAATTGAAAAGTTACATTTTGAAGAAGTTAAGTTTGAATACCCAATGATTATTACCGTTGTGGGCGTAAATGGCGTGGGCAAAACCACCAGTATTGCAAAAATGGCAAACTATTTTGGCAAGCAAAAAAAGAATGTAATGCTAGTGGCGGGTGACACATTTAGAGCGGCGGCAACAGAGCAACTAGACGAATGGGCAAACCGCCTTAAAATTAAGATTGTAAAGCAAGGCGAAGGGGCGGATAGTGCTAGCGTGGTGTTTGATGGCATAACTTCGATGAAAGCCAAAAAGGCGGATGTGCTAATCGTGGACACGGCGGGCAGACTGCATACCAAGGTTAACCTTATGAAAGAGTTGGAAAAAATCAACAATGTAGCCAAGCGTGAATATCCTGAAGCAAAGCACATTAACCTTATAGTGTTAGACGCAAGCATCGGTCAAAATTCTCTCGCTCAAGTGCAAGCCTTTAAGAAAAGTGTAAATATTGATGGCATAATATTAACCAAACTAGATGGCACGGCAAAGGGCGGTGTGGCATACCCAATTGTTAACGAATTGCAAGTGCCTATTGTATTCACTGGTTTTGGCGAAACAATCAATGATTTAAGTAAGTTTAATGTACAAGAATTTGTAGATAAAATTTTGATGTACTTGAGCATATCAAATATTTATATGGATAAATGTTACAAATTTAATTATGAGGAACCACTTAGTATTGAGTGGTTCTTTTTACTATCATATAAATTAGGGTATTGACAAAATAGTATTGTGTGCTATAATAGCATCAATGGAGATATATTATGATTAACGATATTGAAATGCAATGCCCAGTAATATTAGGTACCGAATCGTTATTTGCAACCAAAAGGGCGGCAGTGGCGGCTCAAGGTGAGTTTTTTAAAACTCATACTTTTTTGTTTGAAGTGTTAACCGAAAATCAAGTGCAAGTGTTAAAACTAAGATATGGCATTGATACAGGTGAGATTATTACAAGGGATAAGATAGCACAGCAACTAGGAATTACAGGTGAACGAGTTCGTCAAATTGAAGAAAGCGCATATAAGAAGTTAAAAACACCAAGATGTTGGCAATTGTTGGAAGAGTATAATGACGAAACAATTGATAGATCTTTGCTTGAAGATTTAAGAAAGGTGCCAAACTTTAAGAGTTTAATAAGGAAAGTTATACTACGAACTATTAGGGAAGACTCAATTGAAGTTATTAAAGATGTTAATGTTATGGATTTAGCAATTTCCAAAACCTCTAAAGTTGATGAAAGAATAAAAACAACTTTAACCGAAGCTGGCATATTAACATGTGGGGACTTAATTAAGTTTTTACGCTCATATTCTAATGCTCAAGCCCTAGGATTGAGATATGATGATTATAGCGATATTATTTGTGCAATTGGTGATTTGGTAGATAATGGATGGGTAAATATTACATCAAAAGAACATAAAATAATGTACAACGCACATAAAAAGGCGGATATTAAAAACAGACAAGAAGAATTAGCTTATAGGCAAAAAGAAAAAGAGGATAGAAGGGCAAAAATAGAGAATTTGGGTCAAAAGTTAAAAGATTCAAGTGTTAGTCCCGAAACTATTTTAATCAGTGATTTTGATTTTAGTGCAAAAACACACAATGCCTTAAAGCGTGCGGGGATATTTACATTGGCAGATCTTATGAGTGCAGGCAACATCTATTTGAAAATAGGTCATATAGGCGTTGAGGAAATTACATCTAAAATGAATAGCCTTGGAGTAGATATATTGCAAATTATTTCAATCAACCATAAGCAACGCTTAGACAGAATTGTTGCAAACAGAGAACAACTTATGATTGAAGAATTAGGATTTGGCTTAAGAACTTATAATTGCCTAAAACGAACGGGTATTAACACTTTGGAAGATATTATAAATTATTATCACGAATACAATCATTCATTTTATAGTATTAAAAATTTAGGCGATGTATGTAACAACGAGATTTTGGCAAAAATGGATGAACTTGGAATTGATGTGGACCATTATTGCTATTAAAATTTAAAAATAATGCAAAAAGGCTTTAATTAGTCTTTTTTTGTTTTTAATAATTTACAAATATTTATAAAAAAGTGTTGACAAAGGATATTGGGTGTGATATAATGCAAGTGTTAAGTAAAACTACTTTACAAGAAGACTAATCATAAGTATGAAAGTATGAAAATATGAAGACGCAAACAAGTTTGCTTATTGTGGATAGATTATAATTAAGATATTAAAACAGAACCATAATAAGTGACGAAGTCACGACATCATAAGCGAAGCGACTTCATAGTTTAATATTTTCATTAATATAGTCTTAAAGGGGGCTTATGGATATTGCAACTAAAGTTGAAATTGGGGCGCTATTTGAAATTTATGGCAATAGTTTGACCGATAAACAGCAACAAATTATCAATTTTTGCGTGTTGCAAGACTTAAGCCTTGGTGAAGTTAGTGATTTGCTTAACATTTCTCGCCAAGCGGTTAAATATACGCTTGACAATGCGATACTTAGTATGCTAAAGTTGGAACAAGAGTTAAAGATTTTGGATAAATTTCAAAATTTGAAACACAAACTAACCGATTTGCTTGAAAGTACACAAGATAGTAACTTAAAGCAACAAATTAGCAAGATTTTGGAGGAATTGTAATGGCATTATTTCAAGGACTAGGCGAGAGATTAAATCATATATTTAGCAAACTTACTAAGCGTGGTAAGTTGACCGAACTAGAAATCAAGGAAGCGATGCGTGAAGTGCGTGTGGCGCTACTTGAAGCGGATGTTAACTTTGCGGTGGTTAAGAAGTTTATTGCAACCGTTAGCGAAAAGGCGATTGGGGAAGAGATACTTAAAAGTTTAACCCCAGCGCAACAAGTAATTAAGATTGTGCGTGACGAACTTACAGCACTTATGGGTGGCGAAAATGTAAAGTTGGAAGTAGCACCAAAACCACCTACAATTATTATGATGTGTGGCTTGCAAGGTAGCGGTAAAACCACCCTTAGTGGCAAACTGGCACTATCACTTAAAAAGCAAGGCAAAAAGCCATTGTTGGTAGCGTGCGATGTGTACAGACCTGCGGCAATTGACCAATTAAAAGTATTGGGCAAATCAATTAATGTAGATGTGTTTGAGCGTGGCACGGATAACCCTGTTAAAACCAGCCGTGAAGCAATTAAATACGCTGAAAAGTATATGCTTGACACGGTGATTATTGATACTGCTGGACGCCTTCAAATTGACGAAAAGTTGATGGAAGAATTAAAGCAATTGAAGAAGGAATTAAACCCTACTGAAATATTGCTGGTTATCGACTCAATGATTGGTCAGGAAGCAGTTAATGTGTCAACAGCGTTTAACGATGCGCTTGATGTTACTGGTGTGGCGCTTACCAAACTGGACGGTGACACTCGTGGTGGTGTGGCGTTGAGCGTAAGGAGCGTTATTGGTAAGCCAATTAAGTTCTGTAGCGTGGGCGAAAAGTTGACCGATTTAGAGCCTTTCTACCCAGACCGTATGGCATCTCGTATTCTTGGTATGGGGGACATACTTACCCTTATTGACAAGGCGCAAGAAGCGGTGGATGAGCAACAAGTAAAGGAAATGGAAAAGAAATTTAGAGAAAATTCATTTACCTTTAACGACTATATTGCGCAAATGGATAATCTTAATAAAATGGGCGGGCTAAAATCAGTGCTTTCAATGTTGCCTGGTGTGGCTGGCAAGATGCGCCAATTGGAAGAATCGATTGATGAAAAAATGCTAGCAAAAAACAAGGCAATTATCCAATCAATGACCGAGCAAGAGCGTGAAAACCCTGATATTATCAATGGCTCAAGGCGTAACCGCATAGCCAAAGGTGCGGGCGTGCAAGTAAGCGATGTAAACCAATTAATTAAGCAGTTTAATCAATCAAAAGAGATGATGAAACAACTTAAAAACAATAAGCGTGGCGGAATGGCTAACCTTATGAAAATGATGAAGGGTTAAACCGCATAAATTATTAAAATTGATATAATATTGCATTGCAATTTTATATATACAAAAAATTATAGGAGGAAATTATGGCAGTAAGAATTAGATTAACAAGACTAGGCGACAAGAAATCACCTTTCTACAGAGTGGTTGTTGCTGATGCAAGAGTGGCTCGTGACGGTAAAGTTATTGAACAAATTGGAACATATGACCCACTTAAGACCCCTGCTGAAATTAACATTAATGTTGAACTAGCAAAGAAGTGGTTAGCAAACGGTGCTCAACCTACTGAAACTGCAAAAAGCATTTTGCAAACTGCAGGTGTAATCGAAGTTAAGGGTAACAGCGTTGCTAAAACAAATAACAAGAAAAAGAAGGCTAAGTAGTTTATGCAAGAATTAATTGAATTTATGGTTAAATCCATTGTAAGCGACAAGGATGCTGTAAGTGTTACATCTTCACAAGAAGATAGATTTACATTGTATAATGTAACAGTTGCGTCTAACGACCTTGGTGGAGTTATTGGCAAGGGTGGCAAGATTGCTGAAGCAATACGCACAATTGCAAAATCTTCTAGCAGTCGTGAGCGCATTCGCATTAAGTTTGCTTCAAAGTAGGAGAGTATGAGCGAAATTCAAATAGCAAAAATATTACGCCCACATGGCGTTAAAGGTGCTGTAAAGGTGTCAGTTAATTTACCTGACATCCCTTTTTCTGTATTTAAGCAAGTGTATTTGGGCAAAAGCAAAATTCCTAGTAAAATTACAAAAATTATGCCACTAAATGGCTTTTATTCAGTGATGCTAGATACAATCAAATCGTGCAACGATGCTGAAACTTATCGTAACCAACCAATATATGTTAAGCGTGAAGACTATGATGTTTTTGACGACATAATTTTGTCTAGCGAATATATTGGTATGGAAGTAAAAACTAAGGACGGCAAATATGTTGGCGTAGTGGTTGATGTTGAAAATTATGGCAGTGCCGATATTATTTCAATCAACTGCGGCGGTACTACATATATGGTGCCTTTTGTAGAAGATACACTACAAATTGATAAATCCAATAAGATATTCATAATCGATTATGATAGATTTTTGGAGATACGAGTATGACAATAGATGTGTTAACGCTATTTCCAGAGATGTTTACCAGCCTTAATCATAGCATACTAAAGCGTGCGCAAGATGATGGCAAAATCGTAGTCAAAGTTACCAATATTCGTGACTTTGCATCTAGTCCACACTTTAAGTGTGATGACGAGCCTTATGGCGGTGGTGCGGGCATGGTGATGCTATGTGAACCTTTGTTTAATGCGATTGAAAGTGTGATTACAGATAAATCAAAAGTATACTATATGTCGCCAAGAGGCAAGGTGTTTAAGCAAGCAATTGCAAAGCAAATGTCTGAGTTAGAGCACATAGTATTGCTTTGTGGCCATTATGAAGGCATTGACCAACGAGTTATTGATTACTTTAATATCGAAGAACTATCAATTGGCGATTATGTGCTAACAGGTGGCGAACTGCCTGCAATGGTGGTGATTGACGCTGTGGCAAGGTTAATACCCGATGTGATTACGGCGGATAGCCTTGATAGTGAAAGTTTTAGTAGTAATCTACTAGAATATGACCAATATACAAGACCGGCTGAATACAAGGGTTTAAAAGTGCCTGAAATACTACTTTCGGGGCATCACGCCAATATTGAAAAGTGGCGTAAAAATAATTCGCTAGAAAACACAAAGCGTAACCGACCGGATTTGTTGGGTTAATATACGAAAAGATGCTTAAATTGTTAAGCATTTTTTTATTGACAATAAGGGAGTTTTGATATATAATAAACCAAAAGGAGATATTATGGAAAAGAATAATAATCAGCAATTAGTAGATGAAATGGAAAACATGGGCCGCATACTTGATGAAAGAAGAAAAAATATTGAACAAATAGCAAATAGTGATAATTACTTGGAAGAAATGCTTAAAATTAACAAGCATCTTAACGAAACTAGAAAAAATAAAAAGACGGTAAGTTACGCTAAACTTAAAAAGGTGTTCGACAACAAGGAGGGCAAAGATGGCGAGTAAGCAAAAGATAAAAATAGGTTTAGATGCAAATACGGTGATATATTTATCTAAACTTAATGACCCTAAATTTGACCCAACGGGCATTGTTAAAGACTTGCTTGATAAAAGAGCGTTGGATACAAGAGTGTTTGCATCAACTAGGCGAAAAGACTTGCCACCAATACTTAAAGACAATTATTTAGGTGAAACGATAGAACTCCCAAGTGGTATTGAAATATACGGCAATTTGAAAAATATTCATCAATTATTAACAGCCATTAAAAGTGGTGAAATTGAAGCATATGTTTCACCAACAGTTAAATATGAGTGTGAGGGGGGGGTAAAACAAGTTGAGAAATTTATAGAAGATTATTTACACGAAATTGTAGTAGATGACAAAGATGCTCCAATATTTTATACTAAGAGAATGGAACTTGCTACTAAGTATGGTGAAGCAAATGCAATTGATAATGAGCGTGATGGCGTATCATTGCAAGAAAGGGTTACAGCCGATGCGTGTATTACTGCTGAGTATGCATTATGCGGATTAAACTTTGTTACGGCTAATTTAAAGCATTTAGTGCATGTAAACGTAGATGATGAAGATTATAAGCGAAATGGCAAGATTAAGCAGGTAAATTACAACTATGGGTTAATATATACTACAAGAGATGGATATAAACGTTCTCCAGAAGCGTATTCAATCAGTATGTTTGTGTCTAAATTGAGAAAATGGAACAAAGATCACACAACATTTTTGTGCGACTTTGTAGATGTTAATATTGACGACAAAGATGTATTTACATTGTAAAATATAAAAGGATTTGATATGATTAATTGGTTTCCGGGACATATGAATAAAACATTGAAGCAAATGCAAGAGTTGAACAAACTTTGCAATTGTTTTGTGTATGTGTTAGATGCTCGTAGCCCTAAGGCGTGCTTAAATCCTGAGTTTGTAAAAGTAATAGGCGACAAGCCAATTGTGTATGTGCTTAACAAGAGCGACAAGGCAAACGAAGTGGCAACAACCAAATGGAAGCAACACTTTAATAGTTTGCCTAACAGTAGATGCGTGGTGACCAATGCAACTATTAGCAAGTCATGCGTGGTGATAGTTAACGCCATTATGGACTTACTTAAGGACAAGGTGGCGGGAAACCGTGAAAAGCAAGTAAACTTTGTGTTTAGGGCAATGGTTTTGGGTGTGCCAAATTCGGGCAAATCCACCATTGTAAACAACCTTTGTGGCAAGGCTCGTGCTGTTACGGGCGACAAGGCGGGCGTTACTAAAAATGTACAATGGGTTACCGTTAACCCAACATTACAAATTATGGACACGCCAGGCACACTATGGCCAAGTTTTGAAGATGAAGATTTGGCATACCAACTTGCATATATTGGAAGCATTAAGGACGATGTGCTAAATATTGTTGAAATTGCAGGCAAATTGGCAGTTAAACTACTAAATATCAAGTCCAAGTTTGCCGAAAATTACAAACTAAGTATTGAACGCAAGTTTGATATTGATAATATGCAAGATTGTATGTCCGTACTAGAAATGGTTGCCCGTAAGCGTGGTTGCATACTAAAGGGCAATGAAATTGACTATGAGCGTGTGGCAAAATTGATACTTAACGATTTTAGAAAAGGTAGTTTGGGCAAAGTGACATTTAGTTTGCCATATGCAAACTAAATGTTATGAAAATATTAAGACATGGCTAAAGCCATATAAAATGAAAACGCTGCGCTTATTAAAATATGAAAGTATGAAGACTCAAACAAGTTTGCTTATTGAGGACAGATTATATAAATATTTATAAATCAGTCATTAATAAGTAACGAAGTTACGGCTTCATAAGCGAAGCG
>JAFULP010000061.1 GCA_017473285.1 Clostridia bacterium | reverse complement strand
TATGAAAAAGGTGATGAAATTTTGCTTGTCCGTACTAAATCAATTAAATATCATTTGCGCTTTTCCAATTTGTTAACCATCAAATCACTTATAGGTTGGCTTTTTGATTTTTTATTTAAAAACAACTTTAAATTTTCAATATTTAAGTTTAACTCAGTTAGTAGGCTAATAATATCGCATTTTTTTGGTCTTCTTTCTTCATTCTTGCCCTTTTCAAAATATGGGCAAGGTTGCTTGCCCGAATATAGCCTAAACACATTAGGGTTGGGTTGCTTAATGCAATGCCCACAATGAACCTTGTTAATACAATTATAGCCAATATTATAGTGTTGAATAAAGTATTTACAATTCTTGCATTTATCATAATCTAGTTTCATTAAACATTCTCCTTTTACCATATGGTAATTATATTATATTTTACCAGTTGTCAAAAGTCAACTATTTTATTACCAAATGTCATAAAATTAATATAACAATCATTAGGAGAAATAATTAATGAACAAATTTGCTGAAAGATTAAAAGAATTGCGAGATGAACAAAGTTTAAGTCAAAGCGATTTAGCGAAAGAATTACAAATTAGCCCTGCTTGTATTAATCGCTGGGAAAAGAATTTAAGAGTGCCTAATATAGATAGCATAATTTTGTTATGTAAATTTTTTAATGTGTCGGCAGGATATTTAATAGGTTTGGAAGATTAATATCAATATTATATAATGTATGAAAAGTAAAACACTCTTAAATTTGGGGTGTTTTTTGTTTTTAAACGATAAAAATAAAAAATATAAACAAAAACACTTTTAAAGTAAAAAAAAATTTGATATACTATAAAAAAGTATAAAGGAAATTTATGGACAGACAGGACAAGATTAGAAATTTTTGCATAGTGGCGCATATCGACCACGGCAAAAGTACATTAGCAGATAGATTTATTGAATTTACCAATACGGTAGCCAAGCGTGATATGAGTGCGCAAATGCTTGATAGTATGGACATTGAGCGTGAGCGTGGTATTACCATCAAACTTACACCCACAACAATGAAATATAACTATAAGGGTGAAGAATATACGCTTAACTTGATTGATACCCCTGGGCATGTGGACTTTTCGTACGAAGTATCTCGCTCATTGATGGCGTGCGAAGGTGCAATACTGGTAGTGGATGCAACGCAAGGTGTACAAGCGCAAACTTTGGCAAATGTGTATTTGGCTTTTGATGCAAAACTAGAGATTATACCAGTAATCAACAAGGTGGATTTGCCTAGTGCCGAACCTAGTAGGGTAATTAAGGAAATTGAAGACATCATTGGCATACCAGCCGAAGATGCACCGCTAATTTCAGCCAAAACGGGCTTAAACATTGAAGAAGTGCTTGAGCGTGTAGTTGAAAATGTGCCAGCACCTAAAGGTGATACCAATGCACCACTAAAAGCACTTATATTTGATAGTTATTACGACAGTTACAAGGGCGCAGTAAGTATGGTGTGCATTGTGGATGGCAAAGTGCGTGCGGGCGATATTATCAAGTTTATGCAAACGGGTAAAAGTTTTGAAGTTACCGAAGTGGGTATATTTAACCCTAAAAATTGCGAATGTGAAGTGTTGCAAGCGGGCGATGTGGGCTATATTTGTGCAAGCATCAAAAATGTGGCGGATACCAAGGTGGGCGATACAATAACACTTCTTAACGAGCCAACCAATAAGGCATTGGACGGCTTTAAGGTTGCGGTGCCTATGGTGTTTAGTGGTATTTTCCCATTGGATGGAAGCAAGTATGAAGAACTTAAGGAAGCACTTGAAAAGTTGCAACTAAATGATGCATCACTACACTTTGAAAAGGAAACCAGTACTGCGCTTGGTCACGGCTTTAGATGCGGATTTTTAGGGCTACTTCATATGGAGATTATCAATGAGCGCTTGGAGCGTGAATTTAACCTTGACCTTATCACCACCGCACCTAGCGTTGAGTATAAGATTAAGGAAGTAAACAAGGAACCATATTTGATATCAAACCCTAGTTTTATGCCAAGTGTTCAGGCTATTGAAAGCATGGAAGAGCCAATGGTAAGGATGGAAATAATTACTCCACCAGACTATCTTGGCAATATTATGGATTTGTGTAGTGAACGCCGTGGCGAATATAAAGATATGCAATATTTGGATGCTAATCGAACAAAACTAAACTATATAATGCCGTTAAACGAAATTGTGTATGACTTTTTTGACAAAATCAAAAGTTTGTCCAAAGGTTATGCTAGTATGGATTATGAATTATGCGGTTATCAAGAAAGCGACTTGGTAAAGATGGACATACTATTAAATGGCGACATATGCGATGCATTGTCAATAATTGTGCATAGGTCTAAGGCGTACGGTCGTGGAAGAGCATTGTGCGAAAAATTAAAGGAAGTAATACCAAGACACTTGTTTGAGATACCTATTCAAGCAGTGATTGGTGGCAAAGTGATTGCTCGTGAAACTATTAGTGCCGTGCGCAAAGATGTGCTTGCAAAATGTTATGGCGGGGATGTAACTCGTAAGCGTAAATTACTTGAAAAGCAAAAGGAAGGTAAAAAGCGTATGCGTAAACTTGGAAGCGTAGAACTTCCTAGTGAAGCATTTATATCAATTTTAAAAATTGAAGATTAGGGGGTATTATGAAGGAAGAAGAATTTAATCAAGACGAAGTTAGTCTTAGTTGGAAGGAAGAACTAGAGCAAGATGTAAGGGAAGAAACTATTGACGAAAAGATTGAGCGCCGTCTTGAAGAAATGTCTAAGCGAAGATTGGAAGAAAAACAAGAAGCCGAAAACGCCAAACAACAGCAAAAGGCTTTGTGGGCTAGCAAAAAGATTAATAAGTTTGACAAACTTCGCTATAGGGAACAAAAGTGTAGGGAATGGGAAGTGCGCATTGTTAATCAAAATATGAAGGATGACAAACTTGGGCTATACATTCACATTCCTTTCTGTGACAGGAAGTGTGATTATTGCGACTTTGTGTCCTATTCAATGGGCGTAGATGCTCAACATGAATTTAAGGACGCCTTGTTTAAAGAGATTGAGATGTATCGCACTCAGTGTGAAAAAATGGTGTTTAATAGCATATACATTGGTGGCGGAACGCCATCGGTGATGTATGAGGGCTTTATTTACGAACTTGCACGCAAGATATATTCAACTTTCCACTTTGAAGGCGATATTGAGTTTACCATTGAAGTTAACCCAAACTCAGTTACCGCCAACAAACTTATGGAATATTTGCAAGCGGGGGTAAACCGTGTAAGCGTGGGCGTTCAATGTATTGACACCAAGATTTTACGCAATGTAGGTAGATTTCAAACCATTGAAAATATTGAAAATGCGTTCTTCTTGCTTCAAAAAATGGGCTTTATCAACACTAGCGCCGATGTAATGATCGGGCTTCCTAACCAATCGCTTGAAGCGGTAAGGGAAACTATCGAATACCTTGTTGAAAAAAATGTAAAACATATTTCAGTGTACACATTGCAAGTGGAAGAAAATACCCAGTTGTATAAAAATATTAAAATGGGCAAAATTAAACCGCTTGGTGATGAAGCGTGCATTAAGATGTACGAACTTGTAAATAAAATGCTTAAAAAGGCAGGTTTTGTAAGATACGAAGTATCCAACTTTGCTATTCCTACCTATGAAAGTAGGCACAACTTTAAATATTGGAAGGATGTTGACTATTTAGGTCTTGGCGTTTCGGCACACAGTTTCTTGGAAGGGTATCGCTTTAACAACACTCCAAGATTGGATGAGTATATTGATTTAATTAATAATGGTAATTTGCCAGTGATTAATAGGGATTTTATCCGTGATAGCGAACGAAGAACTGAATATATTATGTTATCTCTTCGCCTTGCTACTGGATTAAACCTTGAAAAGTTTAGAAAGCGTTTTAAGGAAGACTTGTTAAAAACTAGAGCGACACAAATCCAAAATTTAATTAAAAATGGATATGTGTATATTGAAGACGGATTTTTAAAGATTGCCGAACAACATTTTTATGTGTCAAATCGCATAATTTTAGAGTTGTTATAATTATTATTGAACTGACAGCAAGTGTTGTTTGGAGATTTAGTAAGATATTAAAGAATCTTGTTAAAATAATTAATCGAAGTGCTGATGTGCTTCGATTTTTTAATATTGGATAATTTACATTTGATAGTAGTATGAAGTTGTAGTATGCCATTAAAATAAATACAAATAAAGTTGTAAAAACGGTGTTTATTGCATAAATAAATCAAAAGAATGCTCCAAAATATAATAAATTTTAATAAATTTTAAAAAAAATTTAAATTTCCCTTGCAATTTTTCATATATTATAGTATAATAACCTTGTTGGTTATGGCACCATCGCCAAGTGGTAAGGCCAAGGTCTGCAAAACCTTTATCACCAGTTCGAATCTGGTTGGTGCCTCCAATTTATTTTACTTATATGCTTATATAGGTAGTTGGACAAGTTTAATATCAATATGCCGATGTGGCGAAATGGCAGACGCAAGGGACTTAAAATCCCTCGGGGGGAAACTCCCGTGCCGGTTCGAGTCCGGCCATCGGCACCAAAAAACTCTTAGAAATGATTTTAAGAGTTTTTTATTCAAAGAATAAAAAGAAGCCCAGTGATTTGGGCTTTCTTTTTTTGTTCGCACAAACAACTATTAACTAATTGCAGTTTCTAGTTGTGTTGCGTGTGCTGTTTTGAGAGTTTGAAGTTCTTGAGTTTGAGCAACTCTTAGTACTTCTAGAACCAGCACTCTTAGAACTGTTTGAAGCATTTGAACTGTTGTTTACATTAGAAACATTTTGTTCATTTCTTTCTTTTTTTCTAATACCGAACATAAATCCTCCTAAACCATAAAGGTTTCAAAGGTAGTATTTGTAGATTATAAAATTTAATGCACTGTTTAAAATTAAAAGTAAATTTTATTTTATTGTAGAATAAATGTATTTGTCCAATCATAAATTTAGATATGAGTAAAATTTGGCTATTTATGATAGTTTCTAGCCTGTTTGTGCTAGTGGCAACCGCTCCTGAGCAAGTGCTTACCGTAATGATGGGTGCAAGTGCAAATGGCGTGCAAATGTGCATTGAATTTTTGGGGATATATGCTATTTGGTTAGGCATTTTGCAAGTGTTGGACGACACAAGATTAAGCCACAAACTATCGCAACTATTGAAAAGACCTATTCGATTTATATTTGGACAAACTGACCCCGAAACCGAAAAGAATATTTGTTTAAATGTATCATCAAATATACTAGGATTGGGCAGTGCGGCAACCCCTTTTGGCATTAAAGCGATGCAAGGTATGGACAAGGGTAGTGAGATTGCCACCAAAGGTATGATTATGCTGGTAATTATCAATTCAACAGGTATACAAGTGTTGCCTACAACAGTAATTGGGTTGCGGGCATTGGCGGGGAGTGTTGCTCCGTCGGCAATTATTTGGCCAACGGTGGTAGCAACTTTTGTACCCACAATAATAGGCATTATACTTGTTAAATTGATTTACCGCAAAGGCGTAAGAACACTTTTTAACAAACCCAAGAAAGTAAAAAACAAAAGTAAAGGATAATATTAGGCAATAAATGGTGGTAAAATGGCAGATATACTACTTCCAACTTTGATTGCGTGCGTGCTGATGTACTCGCTGTTTAAAAAAGTTGATGCATACGCTAGTTTTGTTAAAGGGGCAAAGGAGTCAATTCCTTTGATTGTTTCGTTGCTTCCATATATTGTTGCAATGTTTATAGCCATTGAGTTGTTTCGCAGTAGCGGGCTAAGTGCAGTGCTTTGCAAAGTAATTTCGCCATTATTTAATCTTTTAGGGATACCCGCTGAAGTTACCGAACTTACAATTATCCGCCCTTTTAGCAGTAATGCGGCATATGTGTTATTAAAGGATATTTTTACACTTTATGGGCCAGATAGTTACATTGGCAAATGCGCAAGCGTGATTATGGGTAGCAGTGATACACTATTTTATGTATCCAGTATATATTTTGCATCCACCAAAGTAAAAAAGACACTACTTACCGTACCTATTGCATTGCTTTGCAATATAATAGGGGCATTTTTAGCGTGCTTTTTGTGTAGGTTTATTTAAATTTATATAGTTATAAATTTAATTATTGCTTGCAAATATTTTAACAATATGGTACAATATATCCATGAATATATTTAAATGGTTAAAGTGGATTATAATATTTATTGCATTAGTGGTTCTTTTTTGTATCTTTGTATAGGACTTTAACACAAATACTACTTATATGCAGAGATGGTCGAGTGGTTTGCGTCAAAGTTTACGCTTAAATTAATTTGCTAAACGCAAATGTAATACTATCGCTTAACTTTTCCTTTTCCCCATTGCGTAACCAGTACTTATGGGGACCCCATATAGTGCCTTAAACCAAACAATATTTATAGGTTTAATGCAATATATTTTGAACTAATTTAATTATTTATTTGCAGAGATGGTCGAGTGGTTTAAGGCACACGCTTGGAAAGCGTGCGAAGTGAAAGCTTCCGCAGGTTCGAATCCTGTTCTCTGCGCCAGCGAATAAGCACCTTGGTTAAGGTGTTTTTTTATTAAATTGAAAAAGTGTATTAAATCATTAGCAGGGAAATGGTGTTATATGCTAAAATGGTAGTGGAGAGAGTATGAAAAAAGTTTTAGATTATACAAATTATAGAAAAAGTTGCAATTTTGTTATGCCAGAGTTGGAAGAAAGAGATGGATGTATTTATTTTAATGGCGAACTTGTAGAAGATGCTGAAAAGAAATATGCTATAGGTGAAACATTTATTAACCTTGGATATAACTTTAAGCATAGCAATTCAAAGGTTTTATCAAATTTGTATCCTATGGAATTTAAGTTTCGTGGCAAAAAAGTAAAAAGTATCGAAGGCGTGTTGCAAGGAATTAAGTATAAGGACAAGCGAACGCAAAATTTGATACTTAAATATTCTGGCATTGATGCCTATCACACAAGGGCGTGTAATGAAATGGATTTTTGGGGCAAAACAGGGGTATTGTATTGGCAGGGTAAACCGATGGACAGGCACAGTGAAGTTTATCAAAACTTTATTGATGAACTATATATAAGCGCAACTAAGAATCCGCTATATGTTAGGGCGTTGATGGCGACAGGGGATAAGTATATATTACACCACATAGGCAGGAGCGACCCTAAGGAAACGGTGCTTACAAGATTTGAATATGAAAGCCGAATAAACACTTTAAGGGAATATCTTAAGCAAAAATAAACATAAAACAATAAATTATACAAATGATATTGTTATCTAAAGGTTTATAGATTTATTGTAATTACATAATTGAAAGGCACAAAATTAGCACTCTTTTGGTCAAAGTGCTAATTTTTTAAAAATTTTTGTCAAAAATAGTTGACAACGCAAAAATTGGGTATTATAATAGTGTTAAAGGTCAAAGAAAGTCAAACTTTAAACCAGGGACACTGATAGTTATTTAATTAAGGGCTAGAAGTTGTGCTTGATAACATATTTAGAAAGCAATGTTTTGGAATTGAGTGGGCTATTTGACTAGGATTTGCGGGTGGGGAGTCCCCGCATAAAAGGAGAAAGTATGGCGAGTAGAAGTGATATAATTGAGCAATTTATATTAAATACGCTAGCGGAAGCACCTTTTATTGAACTGAGCAGAAATGATTTGGCCAAATTTTTTGATTGTGCACCAAGTCAAATAAACTATGTGCTAAACACACGCTTTACACTCAACAATGGCTATGTTATTGAAAGTGTGCGTGGAGGAGCGGGCTTTATTAAGGTGACTAAACTAAGCAATACTAGAAATACATTAAAAAATTTGCTAGACATTTGTGCCCAGCCCTTAAATGTTATTGAAGGCAATCAAATATTGGACAATCTGCTGAGTAGGGAATTAATTAGTGCCAATGAAAATCGAATGCTAAAGCGGGCAATTTCGACAAAAGCACTTAATAATCCGCTAAATATGGAAGAAATGTTAAGGGCAAATATATTAAAAGAGATTATAATAGAAGTAATGAAAAGGAGTTAAATTATGTTGTGTGATAAATGTAAAACAAGAGAAGCGTGTTATCATTCTACGCTTGTTGTAAATGGAGAAGTAAAAAGCACTCATTTATGCGAAAAGTGTGCTGAAAAGGAAGGTGTTTTTAATAAAACCTATAATTCAATTTTTGATGAATTTAGAAGTTTGACCAACTTTTTAGGTTTTGATGATTTTGAAGACAAATATTGTCCTAAGTGTAATTGGAGTTTAAGGCAATTTAAAGGTAGCGGTATGCTTGGTTGTGGCAATTGCTACGATGCCTTTGAAGAAGAAATTGAAGACATTGTAAAGCGCATCCAGCCATATAGCGAAAACAAACTGGATGATATTGAATTTAAGGTGGAAGAAACCAAGAAGAATTTAAGCAAGGAGCAAAAACTTGTCAACTTAAAAGCCGATTTGCAAAAGGCGATTAAAGAAGAGCGCTATGAAGATGCGGGTGTGATAAATAAGGAAATTAAAAAACTAAGTAAGGAGTTGCAAGGTGAGTAACATATTATGGACAAAAGTTAAGTTTTGTCGAAATCTTAAAGGCGTTATGTTTAGTGGCAAAATCACATCTGAAAGCCAAGAAGATGTATTAAAACTTGGCTTAGATGCGTGCTCATCGTGTGGGTTGAAAGGCGAAAGCATTGAAGCATTAAGCGATAAGGTGATTAACAACTTGATTGCCAGTGGCAAACTTGAAAATGACTTTGCTTCATCACTAGTCAATAAAGGCTATGCATCAAATGACGAAACAAATGTGAAAATAAATGGTAAAAACCACATTGAAATAATGGCTAAAGATTTAAATTTGTATGATGCGTATTCAAAAGCAAAAAAGATTGATAAGCAGTTGTGCAACAAGTTGCATTTTGCGTATAGCGACAAATATGGATTTTTAGGTCCAGATATCAAAAATATTGGAAGCGGTATGCAAATAAGTGCAATGGTGATGTTGCCCGCACTTACAAAGTTGAATGCGGTTAGAGATTTGCCAAAATCGAATGATAAACTTATATTTAATATCAAGCCTATAGATTTGCAAAGCGGGATATATTTAATCACAACTGGCGCAACATTAGGCTATGGTGAAAAGCAAATTTGCGAACTTACAAGTGCATACATTAACAATGTTGTAAAACGCGAAATTGAGATG
>JAFULP010000060.1 GCA_017473285.1 Clostridia bacterium | reverse complement strand
TCGCTTAATAGAACACAACCCTATGCAATCAATGAAAAAGCCAACACACATTAAAGCTGAAAAACGTGCATTAACCATTGATGAACAACGTCAGTTTGAGTTATTATGCTTGTTAGACAGCAAGTACACCCTACTATTAGTTGCTTTATGGCAAGGATTAAGACTTGGCGAATTAAGGGCATTAGAATGGACAGATATTGATTTTGATAACAATCAAATCCATATCAATAAAAGCGAAAGTGAAGATGTCGACAACAGAACTAAAAACCAATATAGCAATCGTGTTGTTCCCCTATTCCCTAAAACCAAAGAACTATTGCAAAAGTATTTGGAAATAAACAAATCTGCTAGACCTTTCTATCACACTAAAAACTATATATCTAAAATACTTAATGAAGTATTAAACAAACTAAACATTAAGGGTATAACAATGCACTCATTAAGGCATACGTTTGTAACACGTTGTCAAGAAAAGAATGTTCCACTATACATACTACAAAGTTGGATAGGACACGTACAAGGAAGTGCTGTAACAACCAAAGTTTATACCCACAAACAAAAAGACGCTGAGTTAGATGCTATAAACAAGGTGATTGTTTAACAAAAATTCTACTCAAATTCTACTCACAAATAAAAATTACTATAAAAAAACAGGCATACCGGTTTGAAAGGTATGCAATATTTTGTATATATAATAAAAAAAGACTACTAAATGTAGTCAACTGGAGCGGAAGACGAGATTCGAACTCGCGACATTTGCCTTGGCAAGGCAACGCTCTACCACTGAGCCACTCCCGCATAAATTGGTGGGAATTATAGGACTCGAACCTATGACCATCTGCTTGTAAGGCAGGTGCTCTACCAACTGAGCTAAACTCCCATATATAATGCACTTACATCCTGCAAATGCATTATTAATATACCACATTATTTGTATTATGTCAATAAATTTTCATAACTTTTTTAAAAAATTTTATATTTTTATATAAGTTATTAAATTTATTGCCACATAACACACAATTTATTATATTACTCAACTGAAATTAAGTAATAATATACAGGTTGACCACCTTCAATCATACTTACATCACAGTTTGCATATTTTACTTCTAGTGTTGCTAAGAATTGTTCTGCTTGTTCTGCGGTTACGCCTTCACCATAGAAAAGTGTAATATTCATAGTTTCATCTGTAACCAACTTTTGAATTAGTTGGTCAGTAGTATCTTCGATATTGTCGCCCTTCGTTAAAATGCTGTGACTATCAAGACCTATAATCTCGCCTTCCTTTAAGTCAAGACCATCAATATTTGTGCTACGAACAGCATATGTAACCGAACCAGATTTAACGCCTTGGATTACTTCAGTCATCATCTCCTTATTTTCTTCAACAGATGCATTTCTATCAAAAGCAAGTGCCGCCGAAATACCTTCCGGGATACTACGAGTAGGAATAACCACAACATTGCAAGATGTAATATCATTTGCTTGTTCAGCTGACATAATAATATTTTTATTATTAGGCAATACAAACACAGTTTTAGCCTTAACACTATCACAAGCAGTAGCAATATCATTTGCGCTTGGGTTCATAGTTTGTCCACCCGAAATCACATAATCCACATCAATATCTTTAAACACATTGTTTAAGCCATCGCCCGCAGCAACTGCAACTATGCCATATTCCTTAAATTCTTCTTCTTTTTTAGCATTTTTGCGAAGTTCACGATTTTGTTGCAACATATTTTCAATCTTTACACCTGACAATTCACCCAATTGAAGTGCATATCCAAGCGCCCTATTTGGCTCGTTGGTGTGGACATGGACTTTTACAAGTTGCAAGTCACCGATACACAATACGCAGTCGCCAATTTCTAGTAAATGTTGACGAAGTGAGTTGATATCGGCTTCAGTAGTTTTTTCAAATATATTAATAATGAAAAATTCAGTACAATAACCATAACGGATGTCTGCAAGACTTTCGTACTTAATGTGATTTTCTTCACTTGTAACATCAACTGTAACCTTGTCTACAAATTCAACATTAACCATTTCGCCAGCCAACATCTTGTACATACCGCTAAAGATGATAACCAAACCACGACCACCAGCATCCACAACGCCAGCCTTTTTAAGCACTGGAAGCATATCTGGGGTCATTTGCAACGCCTTTTCAGCATCGGCTATGATTGAATGTAAAAAGTTTTCAAACGAATCCGATTTTACATTTTGCTTAGCAGATTCAGCAATTGCCTTGATAATAGTTAAAATTGTGCCTTCCTTTGGTACAGTAACGGCTTTATAAGCGGTTTCACAACCCTTTTCACAAGCACGAGCAAAGTCCTTCATAGTAATTACTGTGCTTTTCATAAGTTCCGAACACATACCTTTAATAATTTGTGACAAAATAACACCCGAATTACCTCTAGCACCCTTCAAAGCACCACGATTGAAAGCCACACAAAGCGCCTCAATTGAGTTACCTTCACAAGCGTTCATTTCAGTAACGGCTGATTTTAAAGTTAAAGTCATATTTGTTCCCGTATCGCCATCTGGCACAGGGAACACATTAAGTGCATCTACATTATTCTTGTTTTCTTCTAAAAGTGAATATGATGTAATCAACATCTTACGAAGCGTTGCACCATTAATAGTTTTTTGCATCTAAATTGTCTCCTAGTTCTATCTTACATCTACGACATGTACATCTACGCTTTTTACAATCATACCTGTAAAACTTTCAATAGCGTATTTTACAGCCTTGCGTATCGATTCCGACACGGCAGCAATCGCCACGCTGTATTTTAACACAACATACACATCTACCATAATTATATCGGTTTCAACGGAAGTTAGCACTACACCCTTATACCCATGAGACTTGGACTCACGATTAAAGGCAGGATTCACCAATCCTACTACACCGTAACAATCAAGCACGGCAACAGAAGCAACCTTGCTGACTGCTTTTTTCGACATACTAATTTTGCCAAATGAATTAAATGTAGTAAAGTTCATCTAACCCTCCACTGCTATTGTATAACACTTTGGCAAAAAAATCAACTATTATTTTAATATTTCTTCAAAAATACTTGCAATTTGATATTTTATGTGCTACAATGGGGTGTATTTGAAAAACGGGA
>JAFULP010000005.1 GCA_017473285.1 Clostridia bacterium | reverse complement strand
TGTATTGTTACCGTATATGTTTGATCTACAAATGTTATATCGTGTCTAAATGCCTCTTTCAACGAAATCGATATTTCAAACGCAAATTTGTTTTCACTATTACTTACGGGTACAGCGCCTCCAACATATATATTAAAGTTGCTTGTACAGTCATACCCGTTGCTGTTTTTAATTTTTATAGTTTTATCTTTATCAATTATATCAGGAGTTGTAATTGTTCCATCCGCACTAACATTTATTATATCGGTTGTTATAACCGCATTAAATGAGATAGAGTCCTTTGGTTCAATAGCCCCCGAACTTGCTGATGTTTCAATTTTTGTTGTTCCAAGTTTCATTGAAAGATTAAAATTATAAACTCCATCTTCACAGAATGCATTATTTAAAAGTTCATCAAATATAGCGCCATAACCAGTGCTTAAGCCAACCTTTAAAATAACCGTTTCTGCTCCCCAAATAGCATTAATGGTATGCTTTCCAAAAGTTGTTCCAGTTATATATTTTGCTCCGCTTCCGCCATTCAACATAAATGTAACTGAAAATGAATTTTGTTTAATTTCAATGCCTTCTACTGTCGCCGTAGCACTTGAATAAACAACATCTCTACCACCTTTTAAAATAGTAAAGGTATCACCATTTTCAAGTTTTTTACCATCATCATATATTCCGAATTCTGAAAAATAATAAACAGATATCATATTAAATGTTTCAAATTCGGTATAGTCATGTGCTGAATAGATTTTAAGAACAAACTCGCCCACACCTGAAATTACTATATTTTCACCACTAATTGAGACAAATGAGCAATTAGTTCCATCAGGATTTAAAGCCAATACCTTTATTTCCGAACAAGTTGAAGATATAATATCACTAATTTTAATTATATTATAATCGGTTAAAGTTTTTTGGTAAGAAGGATCTTTTGCTTCAAAGTAGAATACAACGCCGTATTTTTGCGTTTCACTTCCAAGTGCCCTATATCCGCCATAAATGAACTCTAAATTCTTTATGTATTCATTTCCACCTAACTTTTCGCCAGTGCTAATATTAGTTCCCCCAAACGCAGTTCCTGAAAGGTTTGTGTCAGGATCAAGAATGCCATTGGTATAGTTCTCGCCGTTTAATATTACGCGACCACTAGTTTCAGTTGTATATTCAAAATTTGCCACTATAATGTTTGAATTGGTGATTGTTCCCGCATTATCACCAGCGATACCATCTACGTTTACTACTGTGTTTGACTTTTTAATTGATCCGGCAAAATTACAATTTATAATCTGACCCACATTTTTGCCAATTAATCCACCAACGCTTATTGCGTTTTCTTTTGCTGTTAAAAGAATTGGAACATAAATTCCATTTATTACAAAAGTAGTAACATCTATGTTTTGTACTGTTCCATAATTTTCATTTGCAATAAATCCGTTTGCGTCAGCATCTCCATAAAGAGTGATATCTTTTACTATTGCACCACTTGAAATTACATCAAATAAACTACATCCATTAAGCTTGATTGTAGCATTTTGTGTTTCATCAGGCAATTTACCGTACAAACCACCTTTAAACGCTATTCCGTCAAATAGTGGAGAATTTAATTCTAAAGTTGACAATGTTGTGATAACATAATGCTTATTTTGGTTTTTGATTTCTGCAAGGCTTGTTACCTTAAATGCAGTAGCCTCAGAGTTTCCATCAGCAACTGTGATTGGAATAATAACCTTAATTGAATTATTGTTAGAAGCCTTAGGAGTAATATAAATGTATCCTGTTCCACCCTCACTGTCAGAATAATAAACAGTTCCATCATTTTGAGATACATCCACTAAAGCCGCAGAATAGTTAAGATCCGGAACAAACGAATATTGTAATTCTTTATTGAATGCATCAACAGGTAAAATTTCCGTTTTTATTTTGTAAATATTTGTGCCAGAAAGGCTTTTTGACACATCTAGATAAACCCTTTCATATGTTTTTGTGTTTACCACGGTTTCTTTGCCAGAAATTATCTCAGTAATTTGTTCTGTTTTTTCAAGTTTTAATGAAGATATATTTATGTCGGAAATTGAACTTGTCTTAATTATGTTTAAATAGATAGTGTACGTTATAGGTTCATAATCTTCCTTCACCATATTTAAATTACAGCTCTCTTCTAGATAAAAATCAGAAGCAAATAAAACAATAGACTGCACTCCTATATCTGCGTTTGACGGAATGCTATTTACCGTTATTGTAAGTTTATTTGTTTGAGTGTTTAGCGAAGCCACATATGACATCTTTCCGCTTTCAGAATCGTTTTGATAAACATAATCAATAGTAGATTTATCCGCTGAAAAAGCAGCTCCATCAATATAAACTCTATTATATGTTGCATCCTTATCTTTTCCAGCCACAACCCCTAAATCAATTTCGGCAACAGCCATATCATAGTCGCCTTCTGAAAGTTGATTTTTTGCACGAAGTTCAACCGTTTTTCCTGAAGAACTAAAATCTAATATAGGGCGATACACTTCAACACATACAAATTTCTCTATAGGCTGAACAGATTGCTTAATTTCACCAAATTCAACCATATAACCAATTATCTGTATCTTAATAATCGCCTTACCTTCCATAAGGCCTGTTATAAGGTTTGCCTCTTTTATATTTGATGTGCTAACAACC